>NZ_JBBIAR010000042.1:0-82051 GCF_054185165.1 Bradyrhizobium sp. UFLA05-109
CAGGCGGCAAACTGTCCGCGCTAGATGCGACCGAAGCCGCGCTCGCCCGCATCAAGCAGCACGACACGCTTCTCAACTCCTTCACCGACGTCACTACCGAGCGCGCCCGCGCCAAAGCGCGCGCGATCGATGCCGACATCGCGGCCGGCAAAAAGGTCGGTCCGCTCGCAGGTGTCCCGTTCGCGGTGAAGAACCTGTTCGACGTTGCCGGCCTGCCGACGCGCGCCGGTTCGAAGATCAATCGCGACCGCGCGCCCGCCGCGCGCGATGCCACGCTGATCGAGCGGATGGAAGCGGCCGGCGCCGTGCTGGTCGGCGCGCTCAACATGGGTGAATATGCCTACGACTTCACCGGCGAGAACGTCCATGATGGCCCCTCGCGCAATCCGCACGACACGACACGGATGAGCGGCGGTTCCTCTGGCGGCTCCGGCAGCGCCGTCGGCGGCGCGCTGGTGCCGATCGCGCTCGGCTCGGATACCAACGGCTCGATCCGCGTGCCGTCCTCCTTCTGCGGCATCTTTGGCCTGAAGCCGACCTATGGCCGGCTTTCGCGCGCGCGCTCCTTCCCGTTCGTTGCGAGCCTCGATCATCTCGGTCCGTTCGCGCGCTCGATCACCGACCTCGCGCTCGCTTATGACGTGATGCAGGGTCCGGATGCCGATGATGCCGCCTGCACCACGCGGCCGGTCGAGCCGGCAACGCCGCTGCTCAACGAGTCCATTTCCGGTCTGCGGATCGCGATCGCCGGCGGTTATTTCCAGAAGAACGTCTTCCCCGAAGCCGTCGAAGCTGTTGGCCGCGTGGCCAGGGCCCTCGGCGCGACGCAAGTGGTCGACATTCCCGAGGCTGCGCGCGCCCGTGCGGCTGCCTATGTCATCACCACGACCGAAGGCGCTTCGCTGCATCTCGATCGCTTGCGCAAGCGGCCGAACGATTTTGATCCGGCGGTGCGCGACCGGCTGATCGCAGGCGCCATGGTGCCGGCGGCGCTGGTCGACCGCGCGCAAAAATTCCGCCGCTGGTATCGCGCGCAACTCGCCGAGATATTCGAGTCGGTCGACGTGCTGCTCGCGCCGGCAACGCCCTGCACCGCGCCAGAGATCGGCCAGGTGACATTCAAGCTCGACGGCATCGAATTGCCGGTGCGCGCCAATATCGGCATCCACACCCAGCCGATCTCCTTCGTCGGCTTGCCCGTGGTCGCGGTGCCAGTGCCGCTCGAGCCGATGCCGATCGGCGTGCAGATCATTGCCGCGCCCTGGCGCGAGGACATCGCGTTGCGCGTCGCGCACGCGTTGGAACGGATGGGCGTGGTGTCGGCGCCGTCGCCGAGAGGGATTTGAGATGGAGATCGATCTGCCCGACGTGATCGCGGAAGTCACCGCCGCGTTCGAGCGCTACGAAAAAGCGCTGGTTGCCAACGACGTCGCCGTGCTCGGCGAGCTCTTCCGCAACGACCCGCGCACGCTGCGCTACGGCATCGGCGAGAACCTTTACGGCTATGAGGCCATCTCCGGCTTTCGTGCCGCGCGCTCGCCGGTCGGTCTGAACCGCCGCACCGCGAAAACCGTGATCACCAGCTACGGCCGCGACACCGCGGTCGCCTCCACGCTGTTCTATCGCGACACCATGCCGGGCAGGGTCGGCCGGCAGATGCAAACCTGGGTCCGCTTCCCCGAGGGCTGGCGCGTCGTCGCCGCCCATGTCAGCATCATCGACGAGCCGAAAGAGACCTGATCGCATGACGCTTGACGACCTTCCGCCCGGAGCCCTGCCTGCTGAGACGGTGGTGCCGCGCGTCGACCGGCCGCTGCCTTCGGTGCAGAAGGTCACGCGCGCCGAGGAGCTGCGGCTTCAGCTCGCGGACGAGATCGTTCGCGGCACGTTGCCGCCCGGTGCGCCACTGGATGAGACCGATATCGCACGGCGCTTCAACGTTTCGCGCACGCCGGTGCGCGAAGCGCTGCGTCAACTCGTGGCCAGCGGCCTCGTCGAGGCGCGCGCCCATCGCGGCGCGGTGGTGGCGCAACCGTCGATCGAGCGGCTGACTGGCATGTTCGAGGCGATGGCGGAGCTGGAAGCCTTGTGCGCCGGCCTTGCCGCAGAGCGGATGTCGGCGGCCGAGCGCCACGGCCTGGAAGCCATTCACGAGGAGCTGCGGGTCTTGAGCTACACCGGCAATCCGGAGCGGTTCCACGAGGTCAACGAGCGATTCCACAATGCGATCTATGCCGGCTCGCAGAACGGCTATATTGCCGAGATCACGCTTGCGACACGTGTGCGCGTGCAGCCGTTCCGCCGCGCCCAGTTCCGCAATCTCGGCCGGCTCGCCAAGTCGCAGGCCGAGCACGACCGCGTCGTCGTCGCCATCATGCGCGGCGACAAGCAGGGCGCTGCCGCCGCCATGCGCGCGCATATCGAACTGGTGCGCGGCGAATACGAGGTCTACGCGGTGTCGGTGTAACGTTGTAGTGTGGGTTAGCCGAAGGCGTAACCCACCACTGTTCGCACCCGCAGAAACACAAGAGGTGGGTTACGCTGCGCTAACCCACCCTACGCGAGCTACGCCGTCGCAGCTTCCGCCATATACGCGCGCCAGCCGCCGAACGCAGTGATGTCGCGCGCTGCGGCCAGCGCTTCCGGCTCGACGATGAAGCCTTTCACGCTGCGGCCGTCGGCGAGCTTGATGCTGCCGATCGACAGTGGCGGCGGAATCGCGTTGACGAACTTGCCGAAGGCCGACGCCGACAAGGACCAGATCTCCAGCTCGATCGCAGATCCCATGCCGGCCTCGACGCGCAGCATTCCGGGCTTTGGCGGGCTCGTGTCGAGCGCGTAGAGCCGGTAGTCGGGCGCCGTCTTCGTTGCTTCGATCAGACGTGCGTTCAGCGCCCTCAACTCGCCGTTCAGCGCCATGCCGGATAGATGCGCGCCAACGACGGCAATCGGAATCTCGTCGGTGCTGCTGGCCGGCAGCGGAGCGAGCGGTGGCTGCGCAATGCCCTTCGCGCCGACACTGAGCTTCGTGTCGGCATGGAATACGCGGCCGATGCTCGCAAGGAATCCATCGCGGCCGGCGGGCGCGAGCAGCGTGATGCCGAAGGGCGCACTGTCTGCGCGTATCGACGCGGGCAGTGCCAGGCCGCACAGATCGAGCAGGTTCACGAAATTGGTGTAGGTGCCGAGCCGGCTGTTGAGCTCGACCGGATTGGCGAGCACCTGCGCGGTCGAATAGACCGTCGGGGCCGTCGGCAGCACCATCGCGTCCAGATGCGCGAAGGCGCGCTCGGCGATCTTGCGCAGCCCTTGCAGCCGATAGAGCGCGGAGAAGGTCTCGGCCGCGGTGAGCCGGGCGCCGGCGGCGGTGATCTCGCGCGTCACCGGATGGATCGCATCCGGCGCGGAGGCGAGGAGATTGCGGATCACGAGATAGCGCTCGGCGACCCAGGGTCCCTCATAGAGCAACCGCGCGGTCTCGTAGAACGGCTCGAGGTCGAACTCGACGAGTGTCGCGCCGAGCGCCGTCCAGCGCTTCAAGGCCTCGCCGTAGGCGGCCTCCGACTTCTTGTCGCCGAAGAAGATCAGCTGCCCGTTGCGCGGCACGCCCAGACGAACGTTGGCCGGAAACGGTGTCATCGCGCCAAGCGGCCGGTCGCGCGAGAACGGATCGGCCTGGTCCGGTCCGGCCATCACGGAAAGCGCGAGCGCGGCGTCGTCCACCGTCAAGGCGAATACCGAGATGCAATCGAGCGTGCGGCACGCAGGCACGAGCCCTGCCTTCGAGATCATGCCGAGGCTCGGCTTCAGCCCGACGATATTGTTGAGCATCGCCGGCACGCGCCCGCTTCCCGCAGTGTCGGTACCGAGCGAGAGCGGTACGAGACCCGCGCCGACGGCGGTCGCCGAGCCCGAGCTCGATCCGCCGGGAATGAGATCCTCGCGAATCGGATTTTTGGGAATGCCGTAGGGCGAGCGTACGCCGACGAGGCCGGTTGCGAACTGATCGAGATTGGTCTTGCCGATGATGATGGCGCCGGCGGCGCGCAGGCGCTCGACAGCGGTGGAGTCGTGTGTCGGCGTGTAGGAGAAGGCCGGGCAGGCCGCCGTCGTCGGAAAGCCCAGCGCGTCGATATTGTCCTTCACCGCGACCGGCACGCCGTAAAGCGGCAGGCTCATGGCATCCTTCCGCGCGGCAAGCTTCTCGGCCTCCGCGATCGCGTCCTTCTCGTCGCGCAGGCTGATAAAGACGGCATCATCGCCATGGTCGCGGATGCGCTGATAGGTTCGCGCGATCGTCTGTGCCGGCGTCATCGTTCCCGCGCGATGCGCGGCCACGATTGCGGCTATCGTCTCTGGCTGGTCAGCCCCCATGGCAACAAAAACTCCGGCAACGAACTTCTGGCAGAATGAAGCAAGCGATGTGCCATTGTGTACAGAATCCGGGCAGGCCGTCTGCTCCTGATATTATCGAAAGATCAGGCGGTTACGAGAATAGTCACCGGCCGGCACTGGTGCGGGGGTAAGGCCTGGATGCGTGCATCTGCTCAACTTTTGAGCAGGAGGGGCTCAGGTAAAGCCGGCGAGGATCTGCAACAGCCGCTCCCGGTTCGTCTTGCCGATCTTCTCCTCGACATGGCGCTCGTGCTCGGCGGCGAGCTGCTTGAACTTGAGGAGCGACAGCTCGCCCTGTGCAGTGAGATGCAGCGCGTGGGAGCGGCGGTCCGTCTTCGATTTGATCCGCTTGACGAACTTGCGCTGTTCGAGGCTGTCGAGGAGATGCACCAGCCGCGCCCGCTCGATGCCGAGGCGCTTTGCGACCGCCATCTGGGAGAGGCCCGGATTGGCGCTGATCACGGTCATCACCGAATATTGCGTCGGCCGGATGTCGACGGCGGCGAGCGTGCGGACGAAGTCCTGGAAAATCCAGATCTGGAAGCGCCGCACCGCATAGCCGGCGTGGCCGACCAGCGCATCGAGACCGATCTCGTCCGCGTCATCAGGACGCGCCGCGCCGTTGCCGGCCCGCTTGCGCGGCGCGCGGACTGGCGGTTCATTTCGACCTGCACTGGCTGTCACGTTTTTTCTCCGGCGTCTCGCAAGTCTAGCGCCTCGCCCGGCTTCGGCAAGATTGTTGTTGACGACAACAATTGCTCTGCCCAACATTATCGGCAACGCGGCCCGGACGAGGTCGCTGCCGGGAGGACGACCCATGATCATGGACGCCGCACGCGGTGAGGCTTCCAGCCTGTTCGCAACGCCCAAGACGGTCGCCGAGCATCGCGCCGACGGCAGCATCGTGTTGAGCTCGCCCGAGCCCTTGCGTGAGGCTGCGCGCTGCATCGGCGACTGGCTGGAGCAATGGGCGCGGCAGACGCCGGACCGGATCTTCTTGGCGGAGCGCAGTAAGCTTGATGCGCCGTGGACCACCGTCACCTACGCTCAAGCCTTGCAGCAGGTGCGTTCGCTGGCCTCGTGGATCCTCGCGGAAGGCCTGAGCGCGGAGCGTCCGCTCGTCATCCTGTCCGACAATAGCGTCGATCATGCGCTGCTCGCGCTGGCTGCCCAGCATGTCGGCGTGCCCTCGGCCGCGATCTCGCCGGCCTATTCGCTGATGTCCAGGGACTTCGACAAGCTGAAGAGCATGATCAGCCTGCTTCAGCCCGGCGCGATCTATGTCAGCGACAGAAAGCCGTTTACCGCCGCGCTCGCCGCGATCCGGCCGCTGCATCAGGCGGAGATCGTGAGCGGCAGTGCCGATGACGCCGAGGCGCTGTCTTTCCACGCGCTCGCTGCGACGCCAGAATCTTCCGACGTCGCCAAGGCTTTCGCCGCAGTAACGCCGGACACGATCGCAAAATTCCTGTTCACCTCGGGGTCGACCGGTACGCCGAAGGCCGTGATCAACACCCAGCGCATGCTGACCTCGAGCCAGCAGGCCAAGGCGCAGACCTGGACCTTCCTCGCTCAAAACGGCGATCTCGTGATTCTGGACTGGCTGCCCTGGAGCCACACCTTCGGCGCCAACCACAATTTCAATCTCGTGCTGCGCAATGGCGGCTCGCTCTATATCGACGGCGGCAAGCCGGCGCCCGGGCTCTTTGCGACGTCGCTGGCGAACCTGAAGAGCGTGATGCCGACGGTCTACTTCAACGTGCCCCGTGGTTTCGACATGCTGATCGCTGCGCTGCGGAGCGACGAGGAATTGCGGCGTCGTTTCTTCGGCGAGGTCAAATTCGCCTTCTATGCCGGCGCGGCGCTGCCGCAGAATCTTTGGGATGCGCTCGAGGAGCTCTCGATCAAAACCGTTGGTCGCGCGCTGCCGATGGTGTCGGCCTGGGGCTCGACGGAAACCTCGCCGCTCGCGACCGATTGCCACTTCCTTGCCGAGCGCTCCGGTAATATCGGCGTGCCGATCCCGGGCACCGAGCTGAAGCTCGTCACCTCCGGTGAGAAGCTGGAGGTTCGTGTGCGAGGGCCGAACGTGACGCCCGGCTACTGGAAGGCGCCGGAGCTGACGAGGCAGGCCTTCGACGAGGAGGGTTTTTATCTCATCGGCGATGCCGTGAAA
Source organism: Bradyrhizobium sp. UFLA05-109 (assembly GCF_054185165.1). Lineage (NCBI taxonomy): Bacteria > Pseudomonadati > Pseudomonadota > Alphaproteobacteria > Hyphomicrobiales > Nitrobacteraceae > Bradyrhizobium > Bradyrhizobium sp. UFLA05-109. The sequence goes on from NZ_JBBIAR010000042.1 coordinate 6,572, forward strand.
TTCGCCGACGGCGCGCGCCCCGAGCGCGGCCTGTTCTTCGACGGCCGTGTGGCCGAAGACTTCAAGCTCAACTCCGGCACCTGGGTCAGCGTCGGCACGCTGCGCGTCGCCGGCATCGCAGCGCTCGCGCCGCTGGCTCAGGACCTCGTCGTGACCGGCCACGGCGGCGATGAGGTGCGCTTCCTCGTGTTCCCCAACATTCCGGCCTGCCGCGCACATGCAGGGCTGCCAGACACCGCCCCCGTGAGTGAGGTGCTCGGCCACGACAAGGTGAGGAGCGCGATGACACAGGGGCTCGCAAAGCTGAAAGCGCAAAGCGCGAATTCCTCCGGCCACGCCACCCGCGCGCTGTTGCTGGTCGAGCCGCCGTCAGTGGATGGCGGCGAGATCACCGACAAGGGCTACATCAACCAGCGCGCCGTGCTGACGCGCCGGGCGGAGGCAGTGGCGCGGCTGAACGACGATGCGTCGGTCGAATGGATCGGCTGCGCCGGCTGAACTGAAGCCATACCGAATGATCTCGTGCCCCGGCTGCGTCGCGTCATACGGGACGATGCTCCGCATCGCCCGGATATGCCGCGCCGCGTCCGGGACACCTGCGACTTGTCAAAATGGAGAATATGTGTAATAATTATAAAATATAATTAAATAGGGAGGCCGCCGTGAGGTCTGGCTTGATATCGGCAGTCGCGCTGGCTGCCCTTCTTGGATCCACCGCGCTCGCCCGCGCCGAAGTCGAGGGCTGCTCGCCCGTTACTACGGCATCGTTGTCCGTCCCGGGCGTCGAGATCGTTAGCTCCAAGCTTCAGGAGGCCGGCAACGGTCTGCCCAAGCATTGCATAGTGACTGGCCTTGCCAACCAGCGCACCGGTGCGGATGGAAAATCCTACGCCATCCAGTTCGAGATGCGGCTGCCGGCCGAATGGAACGGCCGTTTCCTGCACCAGGTCAACGGCGGCAATGACGGCGTCGTGGTGCCGGCGCTCGGCGACAAGCCCGACGGCTGGGCATCGGGCGGCACAGTGCCGCTCGCCCGCGGCTTTGCGGTGCTGTCATCCGATAGTGGTCATTCCGGTTCCGATCCCGCGAACAAGCCTCTCGGGCTCGCCGCAGGCGCGGCCTTCGGGCTCGATCCGCAGGCGCGGCGCGACTACGGCTACGCCGCGGACATGACGCTCTCGCCGGTTGCGAAGAAGATCATTGCGCTGCATTACGGCCGCCAGCCGGATCGTTCCTACATGGCAGGCTGCTCGAACGGCGGACGTCATGCGATGGTGGCAGCATCGCGCATGCCGGAAAATTACGACGGCTTCCTCGTCGGCAATCCCGGCTTCGATCTACCGCGCGCCGCCGTCCAGCACGCCTGGGACGTGCAGGCCTTCCTGAGGGCCGATCCGGATCTTCGCAAGTCGATCACCAAGGAGGATGCGCAACTCGTCGCCTCGCGTATCACCGAGGCTTGCGATGCGCTTGACGGCGCCAAGGATGGCCTCACCTCCAATCTCGCCGCCTGCCAGAAGGCATTCGACCTCAAGACGCTCGCTTGCGCGCCGGGCCAGACCAGTGCTTGCCTGCCGGAAGCCAAGGTCGATGCGCTCAGGACCAGCCTTGCCGGTCCGAAAAATTCGAAGGGCGAAGCGCTGTATTCGGACTGGCCCCTCGATGGCGGCATCGGCACCGGCAATTGGCGTGCTTGGAAGGTCGAGAGCCCTGTCGCGCCCTGGAATAATTTTCCGATCATCGCGACGATGGGCGCCGCATCCCTGAACTACATCTTCTCGACGCCGCCCGTCGCGGTGGAAGGAGCCAGCGACAAGCTCATCGACGCGCTGAAGGCGTATGACTTCGACAAGGACGCGCCAAAGATCTTTGCCAAGGACGGCACCTTCACGGAGTCGGCGATGGATTTCATGACGCCGCCCGACGTCGATGATCCCAAGCTCGCCGGCCTGCAAAAGGCCGGGCGCAAGATGCTGATCTATCATGGCCAGGCCGATCCGGTGTTCTCCGTCAACGACACGATCCGCTGGTACGATCGGCTGAACAGGAACGCGCAGGGCAACGCCAACAATTTCGCTCGTCTCTTCACCATGCCAGGCGGCACGCATTGCGGCGGCGGCGTGACGCTCGACAAGTTCGATGCCCTGACCGCGCTGACCGACTGGGTCGAGCAAGGCAAGGCGCCGGAGCGGATCGTTGCCTCCATCAATCCGGCCAACAAGGAAGTTCCGACGACGTGGAGCGCGAACCGCACCCGGCCGCTCTGTCCGTATCCGACGTATGCGGCCTACTCCGGCACGGGTGACATCGAGGATGCCGCGAGCTTCGTCTGCAAGGCGCCGTAGCTCTCGTCTCACGCCCGCAGTCATTCCGGGGCGATGCGAAAGCATCGAACCCGGAATCTCGAGATTCCGGGTCTGGCGCTCGCGCGCCATCCCGGAATGACGGCAATCGTGACGCGGCTTCACGCCGTTCCAGGAAAGGCCAACAATCCTGCCGCATCGCGTAGTTTGAGATTTTTGTTGCCTAGGCAACTAATTTATGCGAGTCCTTCGCATGCACGGATGACGGCGGGGAAATCGCTGCGCCCGAGCGGGAGGATTCATGTTCGGCAGGAATGGTGCCGCCGGCAATCGCCGGTGCATGCCAGGTGAGCGCGACAGGGCACCCGCCCGGCGCGCGCCCTTACGCGTCGCCGGTGACCGCGCCGAGATTTTCGTGCAGCCGGCGCAACAGATCGATCAGGACCTCTTGCTCGTCCTTGGACAGGCACGACAGCAACCGCCGCTCGCGCGCAAAAGCGGCGACGATGACCTTGTCATGGGTGGCGCGGCCCTTAGCGGTCAGCGAGATCGAGTGCGTTCGTCCGTCATTGGGATCGCTGCGGATCGTCACAAGCCCGCGCTTGTCCAGGCTCGCCAATGTCCGGCTCACCGGCCCCTTGTCGAAGCCGATGACCTGGCAGATGCGCGAGGCCGGGATGCCCGGCTCGATCGCGAGCAGCGACATGATCCGCCACTCCGTGACGTTGACGCCGAACTCGCGCTGATAGAATGCGGTCGCGCTGTTCGAAAGCTTGTTGGCGATGAAAGTGATGAACGCCGGGACGTAACGCTCGAGGTCGAGCGTCGGCCCTGCTTCCGTGGACGTCTGGCGGCTTCTGGTCGAGGGCGCGGTCATCTTATCGGGGCTCACTTCATGCGCCACAGAAATAAGGACATGCGCGCGCGCTCGACAAGCGCAAAATTGGGAGGATGTGAATGAGTGCAGCCAGCTCCGCGTCGATCGGCGGCCCGCCCGCCGTCCCGCATCTCGATGTCGATCCCTTCGCGATCGCGTTCTTCGCCGATCCGTTCCCCACCCACGACGTGCTGCGAGATGCCGGCCCCGTGGTCTATCTCGACAAGTGGAACGTCTATGGCGTCGCGCGGTATGCCGAGGTCCATGCGGTGTTGAACGATCCCATGACCTTCTGCTCAAGTCGCGGCGTCGGTCTCAGCGACTTCGAGAAGGAGAAGCCGTGGCGGCCGCCGAGCCTGATCCTCGAAGCCGATCCGCCCGCCCATACGCGCACCCGCGCCGTGCTTTCGCGGGTGTTGTCGCCGACGGTGATGAAGCAGGTGCGCGACCGCTTCGCCGCAGCCGCAGAACGGAGGGTCGATGCGCTGCTCGAGAAGCGCAGCTTTGATGCCATCGCCGATCTTGCAGAAGCCTATCCGCTCGCGATCTTCCCAGATGCGCTGGGCTTGAGGCCGGAGGGCCGCGAGCATCTCATCCCCTATGCCAGCCTGGTGTTCAACGCCTTCGGTCCGCCGAACCAGCTGCGCCAGGAGGCGATCGAGCGCTCGGCGCCGCACCAAGCCTATATCGCCGAGCAATGCCAGCGCGAGAACCTCGCGCCTGGCGGTTTCGGAGCCTGCATCCACGCCCGCGTCGACGAGGGCGAGATCACCGCGACGGAGGCGCCGCTTCTGGTGCGCTCGCTGCTTTCGGCGGGGCTCGACACCACCGTCAACGGCATCGGGGCCGCGGTCTATTGCCTGGCGCGTTTTCCCGATCAGTGGCAGCGGCTGCGCGATGATCCGACGCTGGCGCGCAACGCCTTCGAGGAGGCCGTGCGGTTCGAGAGCCCGGTGCAGACCTTCTTCCGCACCACGACGCGCGTAGTCGAGCTTGGCGGCGCCACCATTGGGGAGGGCGAAAAGGTCCTGATGTTCCTTGGTGCGGCCAATCGCGATCCGCGGCGCTGGGACATGCCCGATACCTATGACATCACACGGCGTACCTCCGGCCATGTCGGCTTCGGCTCGGGCATCCACATGTGCGTCGGCCAGCTCGTCGCGCGGCTCGAGAGCGAGGTGATGCTGTCGGCGCTGGCGCGGCGTATCGCGAAGATCGAAATCGCTGGTGAGCCGAAACGCCGTTTCAACAACACGCTGCGCGGGCTCGACAGCCTGCCGGTCACCATCACTCCGGCCTGAGGATCCCTGATGCCAGCGATCACCTTCATCCATTCCGGCGGCAACACCGATCATATCGACGTCAGCGACGGCGAGAGCGCCATGCAGGCCGCGACCCGCCACGGCCTCGACGGCATTTTGGCCGAGTGCGGTGGCAACGCGATGTGCGCGACGTGCCATGTCTATGTCGACGATGGCTGGCTCGCGCGCCTGCCGGCGATGGCTGATGACGAGGACGCGCTGCTCGACGGCGCCGCCGCCAAGCGCACGGCTAACAGCCGGCTGTCCTGCCAGATCAAGATCACGCCCGAGCTCGACGGGCTCGTGCTGCGCTTGCCGGAGCGGCAGGTCTGAAGCGGTATGTCTGACGTTCTGATCGCCATCGGCAACGACCGGTGGCGCGAAGCGAAAAGCCAACGGGAGAGGGAACGATGAATCACTTGAAGTGGACGCTTGCACTTGCGGCAAGCCTGATTGCCGGAACAGCCAGCGCCGAAATATCCGACAACGTCGTGCGCATTGGCGTGCTCAACGACGTCTCCGGCATTTTCCAGGACACCAACGGCATGGGCTCCGTCGAGGCCGCGCGCATGGCGGCCGAAGACTTCAACGGCGCGGCAAAGAACATCAAGGTCGAGATCGTCTATGCCGACCACCAGAACAAGGCCGATGTCGGCGCGGCGATCGCGCGCAAATGGCTCGACGTCGAAGGCGTCGATGCGATCGTCGACGTGCCGAACTCGGCGGTCGGCCTCTCCATCAACACGCTGCTGCGCGACAGCCGCATGACGTTCCTGGCGTCCTCGACCGCAAGCGCCGACCTCACCGGCAAGGCCTGCTCGCCCAACACCATTCAATGGGTCAACGACACCTGGGCCACCGGCAACACCACGGCGGCCGCGATGCTCTCGGGCGGCGGCAAGGACTGGTACTTTCTCACGGTCGATTACGCGCTCGGCAAGGGCATCGAGGCGGAAGCGCAGAAATACATCGAGGCGCATGGCGGCAAGGTGCTCGGCTCGGCCAAGCATCCGCTGGGCACCTCGGATTTCGCTTCGTTCCTGTTGCAGGCACAGAGCTCGAAGGCGCAGGTGATCGGCCTTGCCAATGCGGGCGGCGACACCATCAACGCTGTGAAGCAGGCGGCCGAGTTCGGTATCCAGCAAAGCGGGCAGAAGCTCGTCGCCTTCCTGCTCTTCATCAATGATGTCCACGGCATGGGCCTGAAGGTCGCGCAAGGTCTCCAACTCATGGAAGCCTTCTATTGGGACATGAACGACGATACCCGCGCCTTTGCGAAACGCTTTGCCGCGCGCCCCGGCATGAACGGGAAGATGCCGAGCGGCAACCAGGCTGGCGTCTATGCCTCGACGCTCGCCTATCTGAATGCGGTCGCCGCCACCGGCAGCGATAATGCGAAGGACGTCGTCTCCGAGATGAAGAAGTTCAGCGGCAAGGACAAACTGTTCGGCGACACCACGATCCGCCAGGATGGCCGCGTGGTGCACCCGATGTATCTGTTCGAGGTGAAGAAGCCGGACGAGTCGAAATATCCGTACGACTATTACAGGCTGGTCTCGACGATCCCGGCGGACCAGGCATTTCGGCCATTGGCGGAGGGTGGGTGTGTGTTGGTGAAGTAAGTGTGGCCCCAAGCGCTGCCGCACCCTCCCCCTTTGCGGGAGCGGGTGGCTTTGCGAAGCAAAGCCGGGTGAGGGGTTCTATCCGCGCGCAGAACTCATACAGTTGAGTGTGCCGAAACAACCCCTCATCCGGCGCTTCGCGCCACCTTCTCCCGCAAGGGGAGAAGGGAAGAGCGGCCTACACCACCACCTGACTGATGCCTTGCGTGCTCAGGCGTGCGGTGCGCTGGTTGCGAAGTCGGCGGCCCTCCGGAGAACCTGGTTACGTAGCCTGCCGATTCCCTCGACCTCGAGCTCGACGGTGTCGCCATGGTTCAACCAGCGATCGAGCTCCAGGCCGCAGCCGCCGCCGACCGTGCCGGAGCCCATGAACTCGCCCGCCCGCAGCGTCTCGCTGCGCGAGACATAGGCGATCATGTCCTCGAAGGAGTGCAGCATGCCGCGGCTCGTGCTGTCGGTCCAGATCTCGCCATTGACGCGTGCGCGCATCGCAAGATTGTAGGGATCTCGAATTTCGTCGGCGGTCACGATCCACGGGCCGATGACGTTGCCGGCATCGAAGCTCTTGCCCTTTGCGGGACCCAACATGCCCCGCATCTCCTCGAACTGCGTGTCGCGCGCGGAGAAATCATTGTAGATCGTGTAGCCAAAGATATGTTCGCTCGCCTTCGCGAGTGGGATGTCGCCTCCTCCCTTCGACAAGAAGATCCCAAACTCGAGCTCGAAATCCATGAGCTCGCTGTACGCCGGCCATGACACCGTCGCGTCCGGGCCGGACACGCTGAAGCGGTTGGTGATGTAGTAGATCGGCCGATCCCGGTAGACTTGAGGGACGTCTTGCAATGGTTGCAGTGGGGCATCGCTTGCTAGCCCCTTCCGTTGGGCGATGCGGGCCATACCCGCTGGAGCTCCGCGGATGTGTCCGGGAAAGACGGAGAAGTCGCGCATTTGCGGCGGCTCTGGGATCGGAGCCAGGAGCCTGATGCGGTCGAGCGGGGAGCAGATGTCTTCGTCCGCTGCACAGGCTTCCACCACCCGACGCGTTGCCTCAAGAGCTCTTTCTCCCGCCTCGATCAGTTGCAGCAAGCTTCTGCCAATAGCATCCGCCCGGCCGGTTCGCGTCGCCGCCGCGACGAGGTCGAGGACCCGCTGGCCACCGGCAGTATCGATGATCGCGCCGGGGCGGGCCGCCCCTCCGGGCGAAACGAAAGTCGCAAGCTTCATTGAATGCTCCCTTGAAAAATATATTTTATTGACTAAAATATATAAAATTGTCAATGCCGGCTTTTCACCGTGTGGTCGGTCGGCCATCAGCGAAGGCAATGTCATGGATCAGGAAAGCGCGACCCTTACCGAGCGGGCCGAAGCAGCGCTGGAAGTCGCCATCGTCAACGGAGAACTGCGGCCGGGCGCCAAGCTCAAGATCGCGGATATCGCCGCCGACTACGGCGTCAGCCAGACGCCGGCCCGTGAGGCGCTGTCGCGGCTGGCTGCGCGGGGGCTTGTGATCGCGGTGGGGCAGCGCGGATTCCGCGTGGCGCCGATGAGCGACACGGATCTTGCCGACATTACATCAACGCGAATTGCGCTCGAGGTGGCGGGGCTGCGCCAGTCGATGCGGCATGGCGACGCGAAGTGGGAGGGAGAAATCGTCTCTTGCCTGCATCAGCTCAAGCGTGTCGGCGGGCGATCCAGGATCCTGAAGAATACGCCCGAGCTCGACCGGGTGCACAAAGCCTTTCATGCCGGCCTGATCGCGGCCTGCAGTTGGCCGCGAACCGTTAGCCTCGCAAATCAGCTCTACGATCAGGCATCGCGGTATCGCAACGTGATGCTCTCGAACGCAATCGTTGCGGAGGCGTTCGTTGCCGAGCATGAGGCGCTTGCAAACATCGTGCTGTCGCGATCCGCAAATGCCGCCGTGACCAAGCTCACGGTCCATCTCCAGCGCACCTACTGCGACATCTACGGGGCGATGCCCGACTAGCGAAGCCAGCATCTGCGCCCCAGAAAGCAAAGAGCGCAGAGAGAATTCAGTACGAGGGAGGGAGTTGTGAGTTTGATCGATCATTCAGTCGGGCTGCGGAGGCATGAAATCACCCGCGGCTGGTTCATCCTGGCCATGGCACTGGCCGGCATTGGGGTCGGCGCGTCATCTCTCCTGTTCTACAGCATCGGGGTATTCTTTGAGCCGTTGCAGCGGGAGTTCAACTGGAATCGCGGGCAGATATCCGGCGCCCTGATCTACCTCACCGCAGGCCTCGTCGTGTCCGGACCGATCGTCGGCTCGCTGATCGACAGGTTCGGCGCTCGGATCGTCGCGCTCGTTTCGATCCCGCTTCTGGCGCTGAGCATGGTTGGTCTCGGCAGCCTCAACGATTCCATCTCAGCCTTCTACGCATTGTTCTTTGCCGCCGGATGTTTCGGCGGCGGCACGACGCCGGTCGTCTACACCCGGGTCGTCAACGCCAACTTCAACGCATCGCGCGGTCTGGCGCTCGGCATCGTATTGGCGGGAAGCGGGATCTCTGCACTGGCCTTGCCGCCGCTGCTCGCCTCGCAGATCGCGTCATTCGGATGGCACGCGGGTTTCATCGTCCTGGCTGCGCTCGCCGCCGCGGCCTGGCCCCTGGTCTATTTCGGCTTCCGCGATCTGGAAGGCGCGATGCAGCCGACGCGTACCGTCACGGCGGGCGCCGGACGCTGGGAGGCGCTACGGTCTCGCGTCTTCTGGACCATCGCGATTGGGTTCCTCGCCGTTGCGGCAGCCATATCGGGAACGGTCGTTCATCTGGTACCGCTGCTGCGGGACGCCGGCGTGCCGCTGTCGACCGCCGCCGGCGTCGCATCGCTAATCGGTGTCGGCGTCATTGCCGGGCGCGTGCTGATCGGATGGGCCATCGATCGCATCTTTGCGCCCTACGTGGCGTGCACAGTCTTCCTGGTTGCGGCAGCAGGCTGTGCGCTTCTCAACTACGGTGCTGCGCAAGGCGCTCCGGTAGCCGCGCTGCTGATCGGCTTTGCCTTCGGCGCGGAGATCGATCTCATCGCTTACCTGACCGCGCGCTATTTCGGCATGCGCCACTACGGCTTCCTCTATGGATTGGCCTATTCGCTGTTCAGCGTCGGTGCAGCTGCCGGTCCCGCCGTGATGGGACGCATGTTCGACCTCAACAAGAACTACGAGACCGCGCTCTGGCTGATGGTGGCGTGTCTGCTGTTCGGGGCAATGTCTCTCGGGACATTGCCGCGCTTTGTCGAGGCATCTGACGACGGTTTGCAGGTAACGTCATAGGTAAAAACACTTGGCGTTAGAATACATGGCGTTAAGGCACATGGCGACAAGACACATGGCGAGACGAATCATCGACATTTCGGTTCCGCTCCAGAACGATGTGCCGGCGGATCCCCCGGGCAACCGGCCAAGCATTCAGTACATCGATCACCAGCAAGGCCTGCCAGGCATGTTGCAGTTCTTTGCCGGCCTGAAGGCGGAGGATCTGCCGGACGGCCAGGGCTGGGCGGTCGAGCACGTCACGCTGTCGACCCATAACGGCACCCATCTGGATGCGCCCTGGCACTTCCACCCGACGATGAATCGCGGCGAGCGGTCCTGGACCATCGACGAGGTGCCTCTGGAATGGTGCTTTCAGCCAGGCGTGAAGCTCGATTTCCGGCACTTGCCGGATGGCCATGTGGCAACCGCAGGGGACGTGGAAGACGAGCTCAAGCGCATCGGCCACACGCTGAAGCCGCTCGAGATTGTCGTCGTCAACACGAGTGCCGGTGCCAAATTCGGCCGGCCTGACTATGTCAGCTCAGGCTGCGGCCTGGGGTATGAGGCGACGATGTACCTGTTGGAGCGCGGCGTGCGGCTGACCGGAACGGATGCCTGGAGCTGGGACGCTCCCTTCGTCTTCACCGCGCAGAAATACGCCGAAACGGGGGATGCTTCGTTGATCTGGGAGGGACACAAGGCGGGCCGGCACATCGGTTACTGCCATCTGGAGAAGCTGCACAATCTGGAGCTCCTTCCTTCGACCGGATTCAGCGTGTCGTGCTTCCCCGTCAAGATCGCGCACGCCTCAGCAGGCTGGACCCGCGCGGTTGCGATCGTTGATGACTGAGGTGCTATTCACCTCTCCCCGAGAAGGTTCACCCCACCACCCTGCTGCTGCCCTGCGTGATCAGCCGTGCGGCCCGCTGGTCGCGAACGTAGATCCAGAGCCAGGTCAGCGCGACGGCGAGGCGGTGGCGCAGGCCGATCAGGAAGTAGATGTGGGCGATGCCCCAGATCCACCAGGCAATCGCGCCGCGCAGCTTCACGCGGCCGAAATCGATCACCGCGAGACGCTTGCCGATCTGCGCGAGGCTGCCGGCATGCTTGTAGCGGAAGGGGCCGAGCTTCTCGCCGCGCAAGCGTGCCTTGATGAGGTTTGCAACATAACGTCCCTGCTGCTTGGCCGCCGGCGCGATGCCGGGCACCGGCTTGCCCTCCCACGCGGGAATCGTGACGGTGTCGCCAATGGCAAAGACATCCGGATGGCCGGGCACGGTCAGATCATCCGCAACCTCGACGCGGCCGGCGCGGTCGGCCGGTGCATTCAGCCATTCGGCGGCGGGAGAGGCGCGCACACCCGCCGCCCAGATCCGGGTTTTCGCGTTGAGCCGCTGTCCGCCATAGACCACGCCGTCGCGGTCAACCTCGGTGACGGGCTGGCCCAGCACGACCTCGACCCCGATCTTCTCCAGCGAAGCCTGCGCATAGGCCGAGAGATCGTCGGCAAAGCCGGCGAGCACGCGCGGTCCGGCCTCGATCAGCACGACGCGCGCCTTGCGGGTGTCGATGTTGCGGAAATCACCCGGCAGCGTGTGGTGCGCCATCTCGGCGATGGTGCCGGCGAGTTCGACACCGGTCGGACCGGCGCCGATGATGACGAAGGTGAGGCGCGCGGCACGGCGCTCCGGATCGGTCTCGCGTTCGGCGCGCTCGAACGCGAGCAGGATGTGACGGCGCAGCGTGGTCGCATCCTCCAGCGTCTTCAAGCCGGGCGCCCACCGCTCCCATTCGTCGTGGCCGAAATAAGCGTGGCGGACGCCCGTCGCCAGCACCAGCGTGTCATAGGAGACTTCGCTGCCGTCATCGATCAGCACGGCGCGCCGCTCAACATCAACGCCGCTCACGGTCGCAAACAGCGTCGTCACTTCGCGCCGCGCCCGCATGAGGTGGCGGACCGGCCAGGCAATATCGCTCGTTGCAAGCGAAGCGGTCGCGACCTGGTAGAGCAGCGGCTGAAACAGATGATGGTTGCGGCGGTCGATCAGCGTGATCTCGACCGGGCTGCCGGCGAGCCGATAGGTCGTCTCAAGCCCGCCAAAGCCGGCTCCGACGATGACGACGCGGTGGGGTTTCGCTGTCATGAAAAGTGCCCTCGATTCGCTGGGTGTGCGCCACTCATTAAAGAGCGAAGACCCGGTCGTGGTCCAATAGCCGTCACCAATTGAGGAATAGCGACGGCGTATCGACGAGACGGCGAAAAAGCGCCGCGGCCCTCGCCAAAGTGAGTAGAATTATATTTCTTGCCATCCGGGATGGGGGCGAATTATGGTGCAGGGGCAGGCGCTGAGCCATTGACGGCTCTCACGATTTTGCGTCCTAAACAGAACGATCCGGGAGCGGGCCATCCGCCATTTCGGGCAATGAAAACGAGGAGGGGACTGGTTATGAGGACGGCATTCTGGCTGGCGGGCGCGGCTGCGTTGGTGCTGGCAAGTCCGGCATCGGCCGGCGACACCATCAAGATCGGCTTCGTCTCGACCTTCAGCGGCCCGACTGCGGTGATCGGCAACGACATGCGCAACTCCTTCGAGCTCGCGCTCGATCATCTCGGCCGCAAGATGGACGGCAAGCCGGTCGAGGTGATCTATGAGGACGACCAGCAGAAGCCCGATGTCGGCAAGCAGAAGACCGAAAAGCTCGTGCAATCCGACAAGGTCGATTTCATCGTCGGCTACATCTGGTCCAACGTGCTGCTCGCCTCGCTCAAGACCGCGGTGGATTCGAAGACCTTCCTGATCTCCGCCAATGCCGGCCCGTCGCAGCTCGCCGGCGAATTGTGCTCGCCTTACGTCTTCTCGACCTCCTGGCAGAACGACCAGACGCCGCAGGCGATGGGCCAGTACATGAACCAGAAGGGCGTCAAGAGCGTCTTCCTGATCGGGCCGAACTATGCCGCGGGCAAGGACATGCTCGCGGGCGTCAAGAGCACCTTCAAGGGCGAGATCAAGGGCGAGGAATATACGGTCTGGCCGAGCCAGCTCGATTTCTCCGCCGAACTGTCCAAGGCCCGCGCGTCGGGCGCCGAGTCGATCTTCGTGTTCTATCCGGGGGCAGCCGGCGTGCAGTTCCTCAACCAATATGTGCAGGCGGGCCTGAAGAGCCAGATCCCGCTCTATACGGCGTTCACCGTCGACGAACTCTCGCTGCCGCTCCAGAAGGACAATGCGCTGGGTGTTCCCGGCGCGCAGGAATGGGTCAACGACCTGCCCAACGACGAGAACAAGCGCTTCGTCGCCGATTACCGCAAGAAGTACACTAACCTGCGCCCGACCTATTACGGTGCGCAAGCCTATGATGCGGCCCAGCTCATCGATAGCGCCGTCGTGGCGGTGAAGGGCGACACCAGCAAGAAGGACGCGATGAAGGCCGAAATGGAGAAGGCCAACATCAAGTCGCTACGCGGTTCGTTCAAGTTCGGCAACAACCACATCCCGATCCAGAACTTCTATCTCCAGGACGTGGTGAAAGACGCCGACGGCCAGCTTGCGCTCAAGACGGTCGCCACCATCGTCAAGGACGACCAGGACCGCTTCCACGACAAGTGCCCGATGAAGTGAGCTCGCTTCTGTCCCTCTCCGTTCTTGCGGGGCCGCGACGAGCCTGGCTCGCGCTGAGAGGGGTGGGTGAGGGGTTGCCTCCGCAATCGCGTGACAATACGACTCGCGGAGCGTCCCCCTCACCCGCAATTCGCGCTGCGCGTGAATTGCGGCCTCTTGCCGCAGGCGCGGCGAGGTGAAGAGCTACACCCGCGGCATGCTCCCGCAACGTCCGTCCGCTCCCAAACGGGTGTAGCCGATCTGACGTCCTCGCTCGAATCACTGCATCCGAATTGACGACTCGGCTTTTGACCTGCCCAGGCTGACACTCTGACATTGGGAGAGGCCCGTCCGATTGCGACGAGAGAGGCGATATGAATTTCCCGTACCCGTCGGACGCGATCGTACCGCTTCACCGCGACCACCATCACGTTGAAGATGATGGTTATGACCGGTCGGCTTCCACATGGAGGGACTCTGCGCCTTCCTCCATGCCGATTTCCGGAGACGACGGAGCCGGCGCCCATGGCCGGCTGTGGGTTACGGGCCAGGAGGCGCATTCTCCCACCGGGATGATGAGCCGGCACGACGCTGTGTCTTTCGAGCCCGATAGCGTCCATCACGCCACTCCATCGGCCGCAACCGGATCCGGATCGGACAACCCATCGCCCGGATCGGGCTCGATCCAGAGCGGGGGGAGCACGGCCGGTGATGGCGGAGATGGCTATTCTTATGGAGGCATCGTTCATGCCTCCATACTGATCTATGAGCCGATCAACATTTCGGTGTCATTTGGATACGGCTCCGTTGCCCTGGCCCAGCAAACCAACGACGTGAATGTCGATCAATCCGCCTTTCAAATGGCGGGCGTCGGGGGAGGTGGCGGCAACGGCAATATCGCGTCGGGAGGCAGCGCCGGCGGCGCCGGCAACGGGGGCGACGGTTATTTCTCCGGCGCGTTGGTGGACGCCCCCGTCGTGATATACCATCCGGTCAATATTGCGGTGGCGGGCCCAGGCGGCACCGCATACGCAAGTCAGTCAAATGCCGTCGATATCAATCAGTCGGTCGTCCAGATCGCGGGTGTTGGCGGGAGCGGCGGAAACGGCAACGCCGCCGGTGGCGGCAGTGTCATCACGCTCGATCCTGCCTGGGCATCAAGCAATGGTGGAAGCGCCTGGCACCTGGCCGAGGCTGGAGGCAGCCAGGCCGGCAATGGCGGAGACGGTTCCTTCTCTGGAGAGCTCGTTCATACGTCCTTCGTGCTGTACGACCCGATCAACATCGCCGTCGCTGGCTATAACTCCAGTGCCTACGCGATCCAGACCAACAGCGTGTATGTGGATCAGTCCGCCCTTCAGATCGCCGGCATCGGCGGGCAGGGAGGCAATGGAAACGCTGCGATGGGCGGCAGCCTTGTCTCTCATAACCTGTGGGGCGGCTCCGACGCGATTGCGACCGGGAGCAACGGCGCCGGCAATGGCGGGAGCGGCCACTCCTCGGGGAGCCTGATCGATGTCAGCGTCGCGATCTATGCTCCCATCAATATCGCAATTGCCGGCCCGCATTCGACGGCAGTGGCGGATCAGACCAACGACGTGCACATCGACCAGAGCGCGGTGCAGATCGCCGGAGTGGGCGGTGATGGCGGCCATGGCAATCTCGCGCTGAGTGGTGATCTTGCCGCGCATCTTGTGTCGGACCTGCACCTGACGGCCTGAAGCGCGATGAAGTCAGGATGAATCGTCTCGCGATTTGGGTTGTTGCTTGCGCATGATCTCTGCGCAAACGCGTTCCACGTTTGTCGCGAGGGAAAACCGCTTCGCACTTTTTCGGATCATGCTTTAGCGAGACTTGCATCGCTCGCCCGATCGCAACGCGGCCGGCCTCGTCGGTGCGCCGCGTATGCAAGCACTCGGACGCCCCCCGACGTCTGCCACGTCAAGATGTCATCGCGGAGGTCATACTTTCGTGCGTAGGCCCACCAAACCGGATGGTGTCCGATTTGACATCTATCGCCGTCGAGCGCGCGGGGATCAGAGTTGCTGAGCGTGTCCATCTGATCGGGATGGATGATGCGTGTAAGTCAACAAACGCAGGGAGGCTCAAATGATGCCCAAGGCGGTCAACATTTCAGATTCAATCGGATTCAAATCGATCGACACCGGCGGTCAAAGTGTCGGAAACGGCGGTGATGGCACTTTCAAGGGAGCCATCATCAACAAGCCGACGCTCACCTTCGACCCGACCAACAAGGCGGAAGGTGCCGATGTGCACGTGAACACCGGCGATCACGTCAAGCAAACGGCGGACTGGGACGCTGGCGGCGCGAACGGGACCGCCTCATGGTTTGCAAAAGCCCATGGCGGGACCGCCACGTCGAACGGAAGCCAGAGTTCGGAGAGCGGTTTCGATACCTCCAAGGTCTACGCGAATACGGATGCCACCCAGATCAACAAGGTCTGGGCAGACCAGCACCAGGACGTGGTGGCCGGCATCGGCGGTGACGGTGGAAGTCTCAATAGCGCAGATGGTGGAGACGTGCACTTCCACTTCGACGTGCTCTGACCAGCGGCTCGTCGCGTGGCGGGACCGGCGGCCCCCTGCCGCCGGTCCCGGATTTGCAGCCAAAGATTCGTCGTCACGTCCGATCGACAGGCTGGCGTGGGCCAAACCAATCTCCGGCGGTGACGAAAAATGCTGATGCCGCCCCTCCGAAAACCGCTTCTGCCACCGGCCCGGACTTCGTTGGACGCGGCACTTTGGGCCTGCATGGCTCCGCTTGGTCTCGTGTTCGCGTATAGCTGCAGCTACAATCTGCTGCTATTTGCGCCTTCAATCTACTTGCTTCAGATCTACGACCGGGTGTTGTCGAGCAGGAGCGGCGACACGCTTCTGATGCTCACCCTCATCGTTGCGCTCACAGTCGTTGTCGGTGGAGTGCTTGACGCATTGCGTCGTGTCCTGTTGGGCCGCCTTGGCACGTGGGTTGAAGACAGACTTCGTCCCTCCGTGCTTTCGGCGTGCCTCGAATCCGCCTTTCGCGGCGATTGGGCCCAGTCGCAAGACGCATATCGGGATCTCACGGCACTTCGCCAGTTCGTCGAATCCAGCGCATGCCCGCTGCTGTTCGATGCGCTCTGGACACCCCTCTTTCTCTGCGTCCTTTTTCTCGTTCATCCGTTGCTTGGGGTCGTGGGGGCCTGCAGCGTGGTTCTGCTGTTCGGCCTCACGCTTGCGGGCGACCTGCTCATAGAAGATGCTACGATCAAGTCCGGCGCCGCGTTGTCCAGGAGCTACGGCCGGCTCGCAACTGCGATCGGCAATATTCACTTGATCCGCGCAATGGGAATGGTGGATGGCACAGCGCGCCTGATATACAACGACGCACAGGAAGCGAGCAGAGAGCACGATGTTGCGCTCTCGCGGCATGCGCTCATCATGTTCGCGACCAAGCCGGTACGTGCGCTGTCGCAGGTCGTGATCATGGGAGCGGCAGCATGGCTCGTGCTCGACTACGGCAAGAGCCCGGCGATCATTTTTGTGGCGACACTGATGTCCGGCCGTGCCGTCGCACCGGTCGAAGGTGCGATTGCAAGCTGGAAATCACTTGCGACGGCCATGAAGGCCTATCGGCGACTCGCCGCCGTGCTCGCCGCAATCCCGGCCGCGGGAGGGAATACAGAATGCCCGTCCCAGCAGCCGCTGAGCGGTCTCGTCGTCGATAACGTCAGCCTGAAACCGCTCGGGTCCGGCAATCTTCCCTTGAAAGGTATCTCGTTCAGTCTCGCGCCCGGCGAGTGCCTAGGCATCATCGGTCCGTCCGGCTCGGGCAAGTCGCTGCTTGGCCAAGTCATCGCCGGACTCACGATTCCGACGCACGGTCGCGTTCTGCTCGACAATGCCGACGTATCGCTGCTCCGCGAGGGACGAGGCGGTCGCCACCTCGGATACCTGCCTCAAGACATCAATCTCTTTGGCGAAACGATAAACGAGATCATCGCGCGCCTTGACGATGCCGATCCACACGAGATCGTCGACACTGCCAAGCTCGTCGGCATCCATGACGCGATCATGCGACTGCCGCAAGGTTACCACACCGTGGTTCCCAGCGGGGGCTTGGCTTTTTCTCGCGGATACCGCCAGCGCCTCGGTCTTGCTCGGGCCTTTTTCCGCAACCCGCGCCTCGTCGTTCTCGACGAGCCGAACGCCAGCCTCGACTACGCCGGCGAGCGGATGCTGCTGGACGCCATCGAGCAATTGAAGATCGCCAATGTCATGGTGGTCGTCGTCACTCACCGGATGGGGATCCTCGGAGCCACGGACAAGATCGCCATCATGGAAGGCGGCGCGGTCATCGCGTTCGGTGAAAGCGAGGAAATCTTCGAGCGGCATCTGAGTAGGCCCCAGGTGATATCGCAAGTCGCGCCAGCCGAGAGCGCGCCCGCAACCGCCAAGATGCCAGGACAGCCGGTTCGCCCATGATCTGGAAACCGAGAACGCGCGTGCCCCTGCGCACCCCACCCGCCGAGCGGAGGCTTGGAGTCGTAATTACGGCAATCGATGATTACGAGCCTCTCGAGTTTCCATGGTGTACGGCCCCGACACCGATCTCGCCACGCATGAGGCTCCGCGGCGTGACGCTCGCGGGCAATCTGCTCGTGGTCTGCTTCATGCTGGGGCTGGGCACATGGTCGAGCCTGGCGCCGCTGGAGAGCGCGGCGATCGCCTCCGGCGTCGTGGAATCGGAATCGAGCCGCAAGACGATCCAGCATCTGGAAGGCGGCATCATCGGGAAGATTCTGGTTTCGGATGGCGACGTCGTGCGCAGCGGTCAGACACTGATCGCGCTGGACGACACCAGGGCTCGTGCCGAAGTACAAAGCCTTCAGGCCCAGATGTGGGATGCAATGGCACGTGAAGCCCGGCTCGAAACCGAGCAGCGAGGATATGAGAAGCTCTCGTTTTCGGAGACGCTGGAGCAGGCCGCCAGCGCGAATCTCGCCGCTGCCACCATTCTGTCGACGCAGCAGACCGTCTTTCTGTCGCGGCGGAAGGTGTTTCAATCGCAGGTGACGGTCCTACGAGAGAGGCGAGGACAGGTCGAGAAGGAAATCGAGGGCCTCAAGGCCCAGGAGGCCGCCGTCGCGCAGCGAATCGACATCGCCCGGGAGGAACTCGACATGGTCGCCACCCTCGTCAGCAAGGGCCTCGAGCGACGACCGCGCCTTTTGAACCTGCAACGTGAACTGGCTGACATTGAAGGGCGTCGCGGCGAAATCGCTGCGCAGATCTCACGTGCCGGGCAAGTGATCGGCGAATCGCAGGCAAACCTGATCAAGCTCGAGAGCGACAGGCAAAACGAGATCGCACAAGCCTTGCGTGAAGCACAGAACCAGATATTCCAGCTGCGCGAACGGCTGCCGGCAGCCCAGGACCAATTGTCGCGGACAGAGATCAAAGCGCCTGAGGACGGCGTAGTGACTGACCTGCGGGTTCATACGCCGGGTGGCGTGATCGGAGCGGGTGCTCCCCTCATGGATCTGGTGCCCCGGCAGGATCGCCTGATCGTCACCGCGCGCCTAAGGCCCGAGGACATCGATGTGGTTCATCCGGGCCTGAATGCGGAAGTGCATCTCCTGCCGTATAATCAGCGTCGTGTGCCGCGGCTGAAGGGGACAGTGACACATGTGTCGGCCGACCGGCTTCTCGACAAGCGCACCGACCAGCCATACTACGCGACGAAAATTCGCGTCGACGACACGCAACTCGCCGCAAGCAATATCCAGATCATCCCGGGGATGCCGGTTCAGGTCTTCATCACGACGGGGCGCGGTACCGTCGCGCTTTACGCCCTGAGGCCCCTGCTCGACAGTTTCCATGGTGCGTTCCACGAGGATTGAGTTTCGTTGGGTGCTAGCTAAGCCTCGGGAATCGAAGACGCGTTCGTCTCGGTGTCGCGACCGTGTGCCGACAATCGACCGCTCCAGCGGAGAACCGCTTCGGTGCGGTTGCGGGCAGCGCATTTTCGCATGATGTGCTGAATATGCATTTTGACGGTGTTTTCGGAAAGGTTCAGCTTGGCGGCAATCAATTTGTTGGGCAGACCGAGCTCCAGCTCCGTCAGCACTTGCTGCTCGCGAGGTGTGAAATCGGTCGTATTCCTGTCGGTCGTGCTTTTCTCACCATTCAAGTACGTTGATCCAAGTGCGCGAGGATATGCCTGGTCGAGCCCGGGTGCCTTGCTCAACTCGATGACCGGCAGTGGCCTGTAGACTCCACCGGCCAGAACAAGGCGCAGGCCGGCAACAGCGACTTCGATGGGAAGCGAGGTGGAAAAGAAACCGCGTACACCCCGCTGCATTGCGGCCAGCGCGGTGGCCTCGTCGTCACGATTGGAGATGAGGGCGATGGAGGCGTTCGGGCAGCACTCCGCGACCAGCGCAAGATCGTCCTCGACGGTGCGATCGTCCGGCGGCTTGTCCCCGATGCTCAGCGCGACCAGACGTACGTCCTGCCCGGGCAGGCAATCCAGTCCCTGGGTGGTCGCCATGTCGACGATCTCGAGCGACGCGAGTTCGCGCCTGAGAATACTCAAGATGCTGGTGCGCGTGAGCGTAAGCGGCTCGACGAGCACCAAGACGGGCAATTGCAATTCGTTGAGCCGTTCAGCGGAATGAACCTGATCGTGCATAATGTCCTCGAATGTAAAGAACTCTGTAAGCTCACCTCACCAATTCCGCGACCGCAACGCATTGTGCATCGGCGAGCCGATGCTTCAATTTCATCTTGCGGTCCTGCCTGCGCACCCTTGGGCCGGGGCGCAGCCGTCAGTTCAGTTGCCAGGAAGTTCTTTCCACGCAATTCCTTCCACGGAATTCATCGCACGGTCGCGCGCCTCGCGATCGCACCCCACTCTTCGATCGAGCGCAAACCTCAGCGACCTTCGGTTCGCTTGCACCTCACGCTCTAGTTACAGATGTTGCGATAAGCGATCGCCGCCGCCGAGTTTGCCGGTCCGTCGACGACGTAGGCATCGTTCTCCTTCACGAGATAGAGAAAGGGCCTTTCTCCGGTCTCCTCGCCTGACGCATTTTTCCCTTTGACGCGCCCGCAAATGGTGTCCACGGAGCGCCCCAATGTATTCTTCCTGATGGCCCGCTTCATATCGCTGAATTCGGCAGAGTTCGGATCTTCCATCTTTGCTGCGATCGAAACCTTTGCCTTGTTCAGCACGGAATCAGGAGCTCCCTCGGCTGAATTGGATGGCGAGACGCGGTTCCATGTCACCGGAGGCGCTGCCCTGGTCACATTGATGTTGCCGCGCTTCTTCTCCGAAGGTGTTTTGTTCTCCGCAGGTGTTTTGCTCGATCTCGCCGCGGTCGCAGGACTCGCTTTTGCAATCGAGGGGTCCGGCGCGAGGGCAGAAGGCTTCGCTACCGGCTGGTGCACCATTGCAACTCTGTCAAAACAGGGTTGCGGGCCGCAGCCCAGGAAGTAACCCTGGGAGGGGGCAAAGAAGCCAAAGCCGATCAAAATTCCGGCCAGCACGCCAATGAAAAGCAATCCCATCCGATTCGCCTCCTCGGGGGCGGGGCTCGGTTTGCATCTATGACTAAGAGGTACTTTCGCGCTGGTGATCCATTAGTTGCGCAAAAGAATTAAGCGCTCATTAAGCGTTTCCCAGACCAGAGGTTGCGCATCATCGGATAGATCGCGCGAAGATTGATTCAGCCGGCGGGTCGCGAGACCTTGCGCTGGTCCGATTTCAGACTCAAATCCGCCGGCGACTCAGTGAATTCCAGCGAACACGGCTTGGGGGTGTGTTCCGAGGATTTGCCCATGAGTAACGAATATTTGCCGTACAGCGAGAAACAGGACGTCATTTCAGCTGCGGACGATGCCGCGTCCACTGGTGCGTTCGGGCGCTTGTCACCACAGCTTCTGGAAGAGTTCGACGACGATGAATCGCCGTCGGATGAAGTTCTGATGCTGCTTGAGGAGAATGCGCGGCTGCGCGCGCTTGCGGTCGAGCTATCGAACCTCGTCGGAAACCTGTCTGATCGAGAGTGGGATGCCGCGCTGACGCCTGCTGAGGATCGTCGCAAGCCAGGCACATAGTCAGAGCTCGATTGCCGCCGCCATCAGATGCAGCGCCAAACGCGCTGCATCCACTCAGATCCGCGGCATGCTCGAGGGGCGCACTTCACGCGATTGCGCTGCAAGCCTGATCGCGGCATTCGCTGCGCCAAAGCCCTGGTAGCTGCGCCGCTCGACGATCTCGAAGAAGAAGCGCTCATCGAAAATGTGGGTGTAGACCTGGAAGAACTCGCCGTCGCCCTCGCGGTCGTAGAGGATCTGGTTCTCGCGAAGCTGCGCCATCACCTCGGGCGCGAGATCGTATTTGGCTTCGATATCGTCGTAGTAATTGTCGGGGATTTCGAGAAACTCCGCGCCGCGCTGGCGCATGGCGGCCACCGTCGCGAAGATATCCTTGCAGGCGAAGGCGATATGCTGCACGCCTGAGCCAAAAAATTCCGAGATGAAGCGCGCCGGCAACGTGCGGTTGGCCGAGGAGCCGTTGAGCACGAAGCGCAGGCTCTGGTCGTCATTGATGATCGCCTGGCTCTGCACCAGGCCGCGAGGATCCGCGATCTCCATCTGCGGCAGTCGGGTCAGATCGAGGATGCCGGTGTAGAACAAGAGCCAGGACAGCATCTCGTCATAGGGCATCGACTGCGCGACGTGGTCGACCGCGAGAAGCTGATCGGCGCCGGCGTTGCTTGCGACCGGCTCGAAATCGGTGTCCCAGTTCTTACCGGCCTGGTCGAGGAAATAGAGCAGGCTGCCGCCGACGCCGTGGATCGCAGGGATCTCCAGCTCGCCCGGACCGACCGGAGAATAGAAGGTGCGCGCCTTCAGGGCTTCCGCGCGCGCCATGGCGCGGCCGGAATCGTCGACGTCGAGCGCGATGGCGCAGACGCCGGGACCATGGGTGACGTAGTGCGAATGCGCAAAGCCGTCGGTCTCGCAGTTGATCACGAGCTCCACCTTGCCTTGCGTCCAGCGCTCCACCGCCTTGCTGCGGTGCTTGCCGGTCTTGCGGAAGCCAAGCTGCGAGAACAGTCCGGCAAGCTCCGCCGCCTTGGTCTCGTTGACGGCGAACTCGACGAAGCCGGTGCCGCGGGTCTTCGCCTTCGGTGCGAGCTGCTTGCCGGCGAGCTTCGGCCATTTTGCCGCGAGCTGGTCCTGCAACAGGATCAGCGAGCGCAGGCCGTCGGTCGCCGTCTGCGCAGCGGAGCCGGCGCGGAACTGGTCGTTGAAGATTTCCAGCGACAGCGGCCCGGCATAGCCGGTCGCCGCGATCGCCTCCATGAATTCGCCGACCGGCAGGTCGCCCTGGCCGGGGAAGGAGCGGAAGTGCCGGCTCCAGGAGAGAATGTCGAGCTCGAGCTTTGGCGCATCGGCAAGCTGTACCAGAAAGATCTTGTCGCCGGGGATCGAGGCCATCGCGCGTGTCGGGAAACTCGGCGCCAGCGCGTGAAAGCTGTCGAGGATGACGCCGATCGCGGGATGGTCGGCGCGGCGCACGATCTCCCAGGCATCGCGGTAGTCGTTGACGTGACGCCCCCAGGCCAGCGCTTCGTAGCCGACGCGCAGAGAGCGCCTGGCCGCGCGGTCGCCAAGCTCGCGGAAATCGTCCGCGGCGCGGTCGATGCCGCCGAGTGAAGCCGGGGAGACGTTGCTGCAGATCAGGAGAAGGTCGGTGCCAAGCTCCTGCATCAAATCGAACTTGCGCTCGGCGCGGGCAAAGTTGCGCGTGCGCTGCGGCTCGGGCATGCCCTCGAAATCGCGGAACGGCTGGAAGGCGCAGATCTCGAGGTTGAGATCCTTGCAGAGGCGCGCCACCTCGCGCGGGCTCGCGCCGAACGACAACAGGTCGTTCTCGAAGATCTCGACAGCATCGAAGCCGGCCGATGCGATGGCGCGGAGCTTTTCGTCCAGCGCGCCAGAGAGAGAGACCGTTGCGATCGAGCGTTTGTTCATGCTGCCTGCTCCATGATCCGGCTCGGCGATATCTTGTTTCCCGTGCGGGCGGCTTCGCTGACGGCCTCGACGACCGCGAGCGTGCCCATCGCATCGTCGACAGTAATCAGCGGCGGCTCTCGGCCCGCGATCACGGCCTGAAAATGTCGAAGCTGCTCGGCGAGCGGATCGTAAGCAGAGAGTGCGACGGGCTCGCGAAGGAGCGGTGCATGCCAGCCGGGATTTTGTGGATAGGACCACAGCTCCATGGTCGGAACCGACAGCGAACCGTTCGTCCCTGCGAAGACGTAACAAGGCTGATCCTGTTTGGGATAGACCACGTTCTCGCCTGCGGTGAGCTCCCAGCTCCACGGCGCGGGCGTCGCATCGGAGACCGTCACCGTGCCGAGCGCGCCGTTGGCGAAACGCAGCAGCAGCGCGGCGGTGTCCTCGACCGCGAAACCACGCACCTTGTTCGATGTCAGCGCCTGCACCTCGACGATCTCGCCGCACACGAAGCGCAGGTTGTCGATGTCGTGAATGAGATTGATCAGCAGCGGTCCGCCGCCTTGTTCGCGACGCCAGGCGGTCTCGAAGTAATCATCGGGCTTCTTGAGCAGCCAGAGCCCGACCACGGCAGTAAGCTGGCCAAGCTTGCCGGTCGACACTGTCTCACGCGCGGCCTTGATGATCGGATTGTGCCGGCGGTGATGGCCGACCAGCATTGGCACACCGGTCTGCCTGACCGCTGCACAGAGACGCTGCGCGGCGGCGACCGTGTCGGTCACTGGCTTCTCAATCAGCGCCGGGGTCTTTGCCGCGACGCAATCGAGCGCCATCTGGAGATGCAGCGCGTTCGGCGAGGCGATGATCAGGCCGTCGGGCTTTTCCTGCTCCAGCAGCGCGCGATGATCCGCGTAGCAAGGCGTACCGCGCGCCAGCGCATAGTCTTTCGCGGCAGGCGAGGGATCGGCGATGCCGGCAAGCAGGCAATGCGGCGAGGCATCGATCAGCTCGATATGGCGGCGGCCGATCAGGCCGGCGCCGGCAACGGCGATGCGCATTTTCGCGCTCATGCCGCGCTCTCCTCCATGGCGCCGCCGAGGAATAGCTGGCCGATGCGGGGGTCATTCAGGATACGCTCGGCCTTGTCGACCATGCGGGTCTGGCCGAGCTCGAGCACGATGCCGAAATCGGAGATCTCGAGTGCCGAGCGCGCGTTCTGCTCGATCATCAAAATCGTTACGCCGCGGTCGCGCAGGGATTTGAGGATATCGAAGGTTTGCTGCACCATCAGCGGCGACAGGCCGATCGACGGCTCGTCGATCAGCACGAGCTTCGGCTCGAGCAGGAGCGAGCGCGCGATCTCGAGCTGTTTCTGCTCGCCACCCGACAGCGTGGAAGCCTGCTGCGCCGACTTGCGCCGCAGCGCCGGGAACAGGTCGAGCGCGGCCTCGATGCGCCTCTGTAGATCGATGTCCTTCGCCGCCGCGACGCCGCCGAGCTCGATATTGTGGCGCACCGACAGCTCCGGAAAAATGTTGCGGCCCTGCGGGACGTAGCAGATGCCGGCATTGAGCAACGCGCGCTGGCTCAAATTCGTGACATCGCGGTCGGCGAAGGTGATCCTGCCTTCGCGCAGCTTCAACAGGCCGAAGATCGCCTTGAACACCGTCGATTTGCCGGCGCCGTTCGGACCGATGATGGTGGTGATGGTGGCCTGCGGCACGGCGAAGGTCGTGCCGTTCAGGATGGTCATCTTGCCGTAGCCGCCGACGAGATTGTGAACCGAGAGGATCGTGTCGCTCATGGCCGGCTCCTCAATGTCCAAGATAGGCTTCGATCACGGCGGGGTTCTTGCGCACCTCGTCCGGCCGCCCCATCGCCAGCACCTTGCCTTCCGCCATCACCATCACGCGTGAGCACAGCGACATCACGAATTCCATGTTGTGCTCGATCACCACGAAAGTCGCGTTCTTCTCGCGGTTGATCGCGATCAGGCGCTCCTTCAGGTCCGACAGCATCGTCGGGTTGACGCCACCCGCGGGCTCGTCGAGCAGCACCAGGCGCGGTCCGCCCATGAAGGCCATTGCGGCGTCGAGCAGCTTCTGCTGGCCATAGGACAGGCCGCCGGCCGGCTCGGCGGCGAGATGGTCGAGCTTGAAGAAACCGATCATCTGATTGGCGGCGTCGGTCAGCCCGGCATCGGAGCGGCCGACCAGGCGCGAGGCCATGTTACCCTGGTGCTCCTGCCCGGCGAGGATCAGGTTCTCGCGCACCGAGAGCTTTGGAAATACCTGCAGGAGCTGAAAGGTGCGGCTGACCCCGAGCTTGTTGAGTTCGGAGGGGCGGAGGCCCGTGACGGTCCTGCCGTCCAGCTTGACCTCGCCGCTGCTGGGCGTGAGCTGGCCGAGGATGCAGTTGAACAGCGTCGATTTGCCGCAGCCGTTCGGCCCGATCAGGCCGAGGATCTCGCCTTCGCGGACGTCGAAGCTGACGCCATCGACCGCGTTGATGCCGCCAAAATTCTTCTTGATGTCCGTGACTTCGAGCACCGCACTCATTGTGCCGTCTCCAGGCGGGATTTTGCGACGGCCCGCAGCGCAGACGCAGCCTTGGTGCGCCGCGCCGCCATGTAGCGATCGAGGATTCCCAAGATGCCGGTCGGCGACCAGATCAGCAGCAGCATCACTGCGATCGCGTAGAGCATCAGGTAATAGCCCTCGGTGAAGCGCAGCCATTCCGGCAGCAGCACCGCGATCATCGCACCGAGGAAGGGACCGAAGTAGAAGCCGGCGCCGCCGACGATCACCATCATCAAGAGATCCAGCGAGAGCGACAGGTTGAACGGTACCGGATCGATATACTGCGTCAGCGGCGCATAGAGCGCGCCGGCGACGCCGCCGAGCGCCGAGCCGATCGCAAACGCCATCAACGTGTAGCGGCGAGTGTCGACGCCGAGCGACTGCGCGCGCAGCGGATTCTCGCGCAGCGCGATGAAGGCGCGGCCCCAGGGCGAGCGGATCAGCCACCAAACCGCGAGCGAGACGATGGCAAGCGAGCCCAGGCAGACATAGTAGAACGGCAGCGGCTTGTTGGTCGCGATGCCGAAAATATGGGGCCGCGGAATATTGGAGATGCCGTAGATGCCGCCCGTGAGCCAGCTCTCGTTGCGGAAGACCAGGAAGGCGAGGGTGGAGAAGGCGAGCGTGACGAAGGCGAGATAGTGGTGCTGCACGCGCAGCGCCGGATAGCCGAGCACCCAGCCGACCGCAAAGCTAAGCACGATCGCGACGACGATCGCGGCCGGCAGCGGCCAGCCATGGGTCGTCACGATCGCCGCGGCGTAAGCGCCGATGCCGACGAAGGCGCCCTGTGCCAGTGAGACCTGGCCGGCATAGCCGAGCGTGAGATTGAGCCCCATCGCGGCGATGGTCATCACGGCCCACTGGCTCAGGATGAACAGGCCGTAGCGATTGAAGTTCATGGGAACGACGATCAGCGCGGCGATGACCGCGAGGCCAAGCGCAATCTTCAGCGGTTTGGCAAATCCGGTCATACCGTGCGCTCCTCGGCGCGGCCGAGCAGGCCCTGGGGACGGAACAGGATGACGATGATCAGAACGAGCATCGGCACTGCGGCGCGATATTGCGTCGAGACGTAGGAGGCCGCGAGATTATCGAGCACCCCGATCAGGAGGCCGCCGGCAATCGCGCCGCGCACCTGGTTGAAGCCGCCGACGATCGCGGCGATGAAGGCGGCCTGGCCCAGTACCTCGCCGGAGGAGAATTTCGCCAGATAGATCGGCGTGATCAGGAGCGAAGCCAGCGCGACCAGGAACGCGTTGATCAGGAAGGTCAGGAGGATCATGCGCTCGACCGGCACGCCGATGATGCGCGCGACCGTCGGGTTCTGCGCCGCCGCCTGCATCTGGTGGCCGAGCGAGGTGCGGTTCAGAAGCGCGGTCAGGCCGACCACCGCGAGGATGGCAACAGTGAGAACGCCGATGCTCTGCAGCGAGACGGCGTGCCCGAGGATCGAGACATCGCCGGTCGGCACGATCGAGGGGAAGGGCGAGGCTTCGGCGCTGAAGAACTGCTTCACGGCTTCCTTGATGCCGATCGCCAGCGCCATGGTGGCGATCGCGAGCGGCAGCACGCCATGGCGCATCATCGGATCGACCAGCAGCATCTTGAAGGCAAGGCCAAGCAGGATCATCGAGAGCAGGATGCCGAGGATGATCGCGAGCCAGAACGGCGCCCCCACATGCATCGCTGCCAGCATGAGGAAGGCCGGCAGCATCACGAACTCGCCCTGCGCGAAATTGATGGTCTGCGAGGTTTGCCAGAGCAGCGTGAAGCCGACCGCGACCAGCGCATAGATGGCGCCTGTTGCAAGTCCTGCGACCAGAAGATCGAACAGATTGGACATTTCCCCTCTCCCCGCACGGCGCTCTACCCCGTCTCCCCGTTCTTACGGGGGGAGGGTGGGGTGAGGGGCTTTCTCCGCAAGCTCGGTATCAGACGACTCGCGGAAGCTCCCCTCACCCGGAATTTGCTGCGCAAATTCCGGCCTCTCCCCGCAGGCGGAGAGAGGCGAAGAGCCTCACTTCAGCTTCGGCAGCACCTGCTTCACCACCTGCTTGCCTTCCACGACCTCGACCAGGAAGCTCTGGCGGTCGATGTCGCCGTTCTGGTCGAAGGTGACGTCCATCAGGATGCCCGGCTCGTCCGCGGCCTTGATGGTCAGGCCGTGCAGTGTGTCGGCAAACGCCTTCGAATCGACTTTGCCCATCTTCTCGGTGGTCGCCTTGACCATGTAGACGGCGAGGTAGCCCTTGAGGCCGTTGTGGTCGGGCACGTAGTTGTACTTTTTGGAGAACCGATCGCGGAAGCCCTTGATCAGGTCGACCGGCGCGTCCGTGGTGAGGCCGACATGGCCGCGCGCGCCATTGGCGGCGTCGCCTGCAAGCTCGATCACTTTCTGGCCGATCAGCGTGGTCTCGCCCATCAGCGGCGCGGTGACGCCTTGGCGCTTCAGCTCCTTGAGGATGCGCGCGCTCTCTTCTTCATTCAGATAGACGAACACCGCGTCGGGATTGGCGGCCTTGATCTTGCCGACGTCGGCGGCGAAATCGGCTTGGCCCGCTTCGGTCGAGAGATCCGCGACGACCTTGGAGCCGAGGCGGTCGAGCTCCTTGACGATGACGTCGCGACCGCCGCGGCCGAAATCATTGTTGACCCAGACGACCGCAACCGTCTTCGCCTTCATGTCGTCGTGGATGTACTTTGCGACCTTCGGCATCGAGGATTGCTGGCCAAAGGAGGTGCGGAACAAGAACTTGTTGCCTGCCTGCGTCAGCTCGGCGGCCTCGCCGCCCATGATCTGCGCGATGCCGGCTTCGGCGGCGAGCGGGGCGGTGACCTTCACCGAGCCGGAATAGCCGGGCCCGAGCAGCACGTAGGGCTCGGCGTCGAGCGCCTTCTGCACCTGCGCGCGCGCCACGCCGGGGTTGGACTGCGAGTCGGCATGGGTGACCTCGAGCTTGCGGCCGAGCACGCCGCCCTTGGCGTTGATTTCCTCGATCGCGAGATCGATACCATTCTTCCAGTTGGTGCCGACGGTGGCGCCGCCGCCCGACAGCTCGGCAACGTCGGCCAGCTTGATCGGCTGCGCGAAGGCGCTCGTTGCCATGGCAACCGCAAACAGGGCGCCCAGTAATGTCGATTTCATCTCACTCCTCCCGTTTCTCATCAGTTATGCAAGCGGCCTTGTTTCCGGCCGCTTTCCGTCAAGCTGCCTGATAGGCAGCGCTGCGCGCTGCCATCACGGCGTCGAAAGCCTCTCCCATGACCTCGGTCGATGGGGCAAGGCCGGTGAACAGTTCGAACGCGTCCGCGGCCTGGTAGATCGCGAGCTCGCGCCCGGTCATGATCCGCGCGCCCTTGGCCTGCGCGGCCGCGAGCAGCGGAGTGATCAGCGGCGAATAGACGGCGTCGGCGACCCAAAGGTCTGCACGCAGCAGCGCCGTCGGCACCGGCGTGTCCCGATTCGGCAGCATGCCGACCGGCGTGCCGTTGACCAGGCCGGTTGCGCCCTCGAGCGCGTCCTCGACGCTCGAGGCGACCTTCGCGCCGTTCGCGGTCAGGAGCGATGCGAGCTTCTCCGCCCGCGCCGGTTCGCTGTCGACGATACGGATATCGGAGACATTCTGGCTCGCCAGTGCAAAGGCGATCGCCTTGCCGACGCCGCCGGCGCCGATCACGGCGACCGCATTGCCCGCGGGCGCAAGCAGGGGCGCCACCGCACGGGCAAATCCCGTGGTGTCGGTGTTGTGGCCGATCAGCCGGCCGTCGCGAACGACGACGGTGTTGACTGCGCCCATGGCGGCTGCGCCCGGCGCAAGCTCGTCGAGCAGCGGCACCACCGCTTCCTTGTAGGGATAGGTGACGTTGACGCCGGCAAAGCCGAGGCGCCGCACCCCCTCGAGCATCATGCTGAGCCCGGCAGAATCCGCGCCGGCGACCTCGATGAGCTGGTAGTGGCCGCGCAGCCCCAGCGCTTCGGCGGCGCGCTCGTGCATGGCGGGGGAGGCGGAATGCTTAATCGGCGCGCCGATCAGGCCGGTGAGGAGTTTCTGGGGTGCGGCAGGTCGGCGCGTTGACATGATCCGGATTGGTCTGGGTGTGTGTTTCGCCACGCGGTGTTGCGCGGAAATTCGCAAAGCTCAAGCCCGACGATAGCCTGTCTCCTGCCTAACACAATTACTCATTTATCCTACAAACCTAACATAATGTTATTTCTTGCGACCGCGTGCCACGGCGACCTTCTGGCCGCTGCGCGAGGGCTCGACCGCGCGCATCTCGGCGCGGAGCTGCTCGATGAAATATTCGACGTGGAGGGAGAGCGGCGCGCCGCGTTTCACCGCGATATAGGTGTCGAACCGTGTCGGCTCGGTGATCTTCAACAGCTCGATGCCGGGATAGCCGCCATGGGCGACCGTGAACTGGTCGATGATCGCGATCCCGAGGCCCGCCTTCACCAGCGCGCACACCGTGGTGCCGAAGCGGGCGCGGATGGTGATGTTGTAGTCGAGCCTGTGACGGGCAAAGATCTCGGCCATGATCCGCCCGTACGGATCGTTCGGGTCGATGCCGATCAGCGGATAGCGTGTGATTTCGGCCGCCGAGACCTGCTTGCGGTCGGCGAGCTCATGGCCGGGCGGCACGATGCAATAGAGCTCGCCGGAAGCGAGCGGCATGAAGTCGAGACCGGAATGTTCGAGACGATAGCTCATCGCGACGCACTCGCCGCGGCCGAGCATAAGATAGTCGATTGCTTCCTCGAGCTTCAGGATGTTGATGTCGATACCGAGATCCGGATAGCGCCGCCGGACGCGCTCGATCGCACGCGGCACCATCACCTGCGAGATGCTCGGTACCGAGCCGATGCGTAGCTCCGACAATCCGCCGCGACCGATCTTGGAGATGATCTCGGAGAGGTCGTCGACCTTCTTGTAGACGCCGTTGATCTGCTCGAAAATGTTCTCGGCTTCGGGCGTCGGGAAGTAGCGTCCGTTCTGTCGCTGGAAGAAGCGGATACCGAGCGAGCGCTCGGTGTATTTGACGAGGCGGCTGATGCCGGGCGCGGAGACGTTCAACAGCTTTGCCGCGCCGCCAATGGTTCCCGTCACCATCACGGCGCGGATTACTTCAACCTGGCGTAGCGTCATCATGCTCTAGGACAATCCCCGACGAACGATCGTGAGTGACGATCATTTCACGACAGGCGTCATGTCAACCAGCCGTAAATGCCTGTCAACGCGCGTAAGCTCGGGATGCTTGGCTCCCTCCCACAAGGGAGAAGGAAAAACGGAGCTCGCGGTGAGATTGCTTCGGCTGAAATCAGCGCGCTCGAATTGAAAAGCGGACGCAGGTTGCGCGGGCGTTTCATCCGCGCGGTTGCTGCAACTGCGTTCTAGCGTGCCGGCCCGTCGGGCGAAGCGCTATCGGGCAGTGCGGTGCGTTCGCTTTGCAGTACCTCTCGTGCGAACTCGATGATCTTCTGCTTGTTCGTGGTCTCCCGGACAGCGAAGAACACGCGGTTGAGTTCCAGACCGAGCACGCTGTTGAGGGCGATGTTCTCGTCTTCCATCGTGGCTCTCCCGCTCCAGACGATGGAGGTGTATCTTGACCCCCCTTCCTCCACAAGTAGATTAAATCTTCAGAGCGTGTCGCACCGTGAAACTACGGAGGCGACGCATTGAGGCGACGCCCGAGTCGGGCTACAAAGCAATCTACGAAGGCAGGCAAGGGGCTGGAACGAACCGATGTCCGCCGTGGACTATGGCCGGGAAGCGCTCGACTTCATCGAAGGCCTGGAAGCCTACAGCAGGGTTCCGGATGCGATGAACGCGCTTGAGGCGGCATTTGGCCGCTTCGGCTTCGAGCACATCATCGTCACGGGCCTGCCGAATCCAGAGCAGCACTTCGAGCAGATGGTGCTCGCCAAGCGCTGGCCGGCGGAATGGTTCAGGATGTACACCGAAAGGAACTACGTCCGCTTCGATCCGGTGATCCGGATGTGCCGGCAGTCGGTTAATCCCTTCGAATGGTCGGAAGCACCTTACGATGTCGAGCGGGAGCCCGGTGCGGTGGAGGTGATGAACCGCGCCACCGATTTCCGCATGTCGCGTGGTTTCGTCGTGCCGATCCACGGGCTGACCGGTTATGAGGCTGGCGTTTCGCTCGGCGGGGTGCATCTCGATCTCAACGCGCGGAGCAAGCCGGCGCTACACCTGATGGCGATGTACGGCTTCGACCGCATTCGCCGCCTGCTCGATCCGCGTCCGACGCCGCCGGCGCTGCTCACGCCGCGCGAGCGGGAGGTGATCGCCTGGGCTTCGCAAGGCAAGTCGGCCTGGGAGATCGGCGAGATCCTTCACATCACGCAGCGGACCGCCGAAGAGCATCTTGCAACCGCTGCGCGCAAGCTCGGTGCCGTCAACCGTACGCATGCAGTCGCGATCGCGATCAGGCACAAAATCATCAATCCATAAGCTCTCACTGGGAAATTTCCCAATATCGAATTCGCCTCGTTTCAACGAGGCTTCCCCCGTTTTGAGGAACGGGGGATTTCATGATCCACGCAATTTCATCAGCGAACCGTCATCTGTATGAGGACGTCGTCGAGCAACACTTCCGCTTGCGGCACGAGATCTTCGTCGACGAGCGCAAGTGGGAAGCGCTGCGCAAGCCCGACGGCCGCGAGATCGACGTCTACGACGACGAGGATGCGATCTACATGCTCGCGCTGGAAGGCCGCCGCGTGATCGGCGGCTACCGGCTGTATCCGACCACCAAGCCGACGATGATGAGCGAGGTCTTTCCGCATCTCGCTGCGGTGCGCGGCTGTCCGGCCGGCGCGCTGGTCTGGGAGTGGTCGCGCTTCTTCGTTGCGCGTGACCGCCGCGACGGAACCGTCAACCTGCAATTGATGGCTTCGGCGCAGGAGTTCTGTCTCGACCAGGGCATCGAGCGTCTCTGCCTCGTCATGGAGACCTGGTGGTTGCCTCGCTTCCACGACATCGGATTCGTCGTCACGCCTCTGGGATTGCCCGCGCTCATCGACGGTTCCTGGACCATGGCTGCCACGATCGACGTTTGCCGGGAGTCGCTCGCTATCGTGCGCGAGCGGATCGGCATGGCGGGCGTCGTGCGCCAGGACGGTCCACGCCTTGATGCCATCGCCCGTGCCAACACCTGCGGCCTCACCGCCGCGCAACGAAAGACTGCCTGAAATGTCGAACATGACGCGAGACAGCCAAGCCCTTGCGAAACTCAAGATGAAGATGAAGGAAAAGAATCTCGGCTACATGTCCGACATGGCGCTCGAGCTGGCGCAGATGGCGGACGATTGCGGCCACGCTACGCTGGCCTACCTTTTCCGAATGGCGGCGCTGGAGGCCTCGACCGCAGGTTCCTTCGCCGCCGATGATCTTCCTCACCAAATGACGTCGCATTAGCTGCGGCGATGACCTTGCCTTTCCTTCTCCCCGGCTCTTACGGGGAGAAGGAGTCGTCTCCTCTCTCTCCGAAGCGGGCCCGATTGCTTCCACTGGTCGCGATGCAACGATTCCCTTCGGCATAGTCGTCGCGCGCATGCACATGAGTTGTGCGCGAGCCGCGACAGCAACCTCTCCGTTCAACATTGGCCCCGCGCGTCGTCCGAATTGACGACGGGTGCGGCAGGTTGACCCATCCTCGCGACGATCTCGCTGCAAGCTCATCGCCTGTTCGATGAGATGCAACAAAGTGCATGTCTGGCGCAGAATCGCTCTTGCGTCGGAACGATACTGCCGTTACCGATTTTGGCCTTGAAGAGGCAGGGGAGCTCTTTCACTGATGGCGGCCGTGTTCGAACATCGGCGCAACATGATGCGTGGCTGAAAGAGCGTCGATGCTGCTCGTCGTCGAACAATTCCTCAACGGATTGCAGTTCGGGCTGCTTCTCTTCCTGCTGGCCGCCGGCCTGACGCTTGTGTTCGGGATCATGGATCTCGTCAATCTCGCGCACGGCTCGCTCTACATGATGGGCGCCTATTTCGCTGCGACCTTCGTGGCCTGGACCGGCAATTTCCTGCTGGGCGCGCTGCTCGCGCTCGGCGCGACGCTCGTGCTCGGCATCGTGCTCGAAGTGGTGGCCCTCAGGCATCTCTATGGCCGGGACCATCTCGACCACGTGCTCGCGACCTTCGGCCTCATCCTGTTCTTCAATGAGGCAGTGCGGCTGATCTGGGGCCCGGCGGGCCTGGCGCTGCCGCTGCCGCCCTGGCTCACCGTGCCGGTGCCAATCCTGCCCGGCATCTATTATCCGGCTTATCGGCTGGCCATCATCGTGGTCGCGCTTCTGGTCGCGCTGCTCCTTTATCTCGGTGTGATGCGCACGCGCATCGGCATGCTGATCCGCGCCGGCGCCTCCAACCGCGAGATGATCGGCGCGCTCGGCATCAACATCAAACTGCTCTACACGCTGGTGTTCGGTCTTGGCGCGGCGCTCGCCGGCCTCGCCGGGCTGATGCAGGCGCCGATCCTCACCGTGCAGATCGGCATGGGCGAGAACATCCTCATCCTTGCCTTCGTCATCATCGTGATCGGTGGCATCGGCTCGATCCGCGGCGCGTTCCTCGCGGCGATCTTCGTCGGCATGATCGACACGCTCGGCCGCGCCTTCCTGCCGAACCTGCTGCGTCAGGTCCTGAGTTCAACCGCAGCGTCCACCGCCGCACCCGCGCTGTCCTCGATGCTGATCTATCTCTTGATGGCGATCGTGCTGGTGGTGCGGCCGGAGGGGCTGTTTCCGGCCAATCGTCGATGAAGGCTTTGAGCGTGAGCAAGGCCGTCACGGCCCTGGTGCTGGCAGGCCTCGTGCTGTTGCCGCTCTATTCGCAGCTGTCCGGCAACATCTTCATCCTGACGCTGTTCACCCGCATCGTCATCCTGGCGCTCGCGGCCGCGAGCCTCAACCTCATCATGGGCTATGGCGGCATGATGAGCTTTGGCCACGCCGCCTATCTCGGCATCGGCGGCTATGCCGTGGGCATTCTGGCGCAGGAAGGCGT
Source organism: Bradyrhizobium sp. UFLA05-109 (assembly GCF_054185165.1). Classification (NCBI taxonomy): domain Bacteria; kingdom Pseudomonadati; phylum Pseudomonadota; class Alphaproteobacteria; order Hyphomicrobiales; family Nitrobacteraceae; genus Bradyrhizobium; species Bradyrhizobium sp. UFLA05-109. The sequence continues at coordinate 41,197 of NZ_JBBIAR010000042.1, forward strand.
TGGAAGCGGCTTCATCCAGTTTCCGGTCGCGCTTGCGGCGTCCGCGCTGTATGCGCTCGTGATCGGCGCGCTGTCCTTGCGCACGCGCGGCGTCTATTTCATCATGATCACGCTCGCCTTCGCGCAGATGGCCTACTACGTTGCCTCTGGCCTCGCGCGTTATGGCGGCGACGACGGTCTCACCGTCTACAAGCGCAGCGATTTTTCCGGGCTGATCGATCTCTCCAGCCGCGTGCAGTTCTACTATCTCTGCCTCGCCTGCCTCCTCGGTGTCATCTTCCTGATCTGGCGTATCGTCAATTCGCGCTTCGGTCTCGTCGTGCAGGGGCTGCGCTCGAACGAGCAGCGCATGCAGGCGATCGGCTTTCCGGCAAAGCGTTACCAGCTCGTCTGCTTCGTCATATCAGGGACCATGTGTGGGCTCGCCGGCGCGCTGCTCGCCAACAACACCGACTTCGTCAGCCCGGCCGTGATGTACTGGACCCGCTCCGGCGACCTCATGGTGATGGTGATACTCGGCGGCATGGGTACGCTGTTCGGCCCGGTCATCGGTGCGGTGGTGTACCTGCTGCTGGAAGAATTCTTGTCGCAGATCACCGAATATTGGGCGCTGATCATGGGCCCGCTCCTGCTGCTGATCGTGCTGTTCGGCCGCGGCGGCATCATGGGCATGCTCGGGAGGACCGGTCGTGGCTGAACCGCTACTCCGCGTCGAAAAGCTGGTGCGACGCTTCGGCGGCATCACCGCGACCGATCACGTCTCGCTCGATGTCGCGGCCGGCGAGCTGCACGCCATCATCGGCCCGAACGGCGCTGGCAAGACCACGCTGATCAGCCAGCTCACCGGGCATCTCTCGCCGCATGCGGGCAGCGTCTCGCTCGGCGGGCGCGATATCACCTACTTGCCGGCCTATCGCCGCTGCGCGCTGGGGCTCGCGCGCTCGTTCCAGATTACCTCGCTGCTGCTCGACTTCACCGCCGCCGACAATGTCGCGCTGGCGGCGCAGGCGCACGCCGGCACGTCGTTCCGCTTCTTTGCCAATGCGCGGAAGGAGCGATCCTTGCGCGATGCCGCCCATGCCGCGCTCGATCGCGTCGGCCTGTCGCATCGCGCCGATGTCGTGGTGTCCCGCCTCAGTCATGGCGAGCGGCGCGAGCTCGAGCTTGCCGTGGCGCTGGCGAGCAAGCCGAAAATCCTGCTGCTGGACGAGCCGATGGCGGGCCTTGGCGTCATCGAATCCCAGCGCATGGTGAAGCTGCTTCACGATCTGCGGAAAGAAGTCTCGATCGTGCTGGTCGAGCATGACATGCCGGCGGTGTTCGCGCTCGCCGATCGCATTTCGGTGCTGGTCTATGGCCGCGTGATCGCCTCCGGCGATCCGGCCGCGATCCGAGGGAACGACGAGGTCAAGCGCGCCTATCTCGGCGATCAGCACGTGGTGACGCGCCATGATTGACCGGATGGCTGACACCCTGCTCGACGTCGATGGTATCGAGACCTGCTACGGGCTCTCCCAGGTGCTGTTCGGTCTGTCGCTGTCCATCAGGCCCGGCGAGATGGTCTCTTTGATGGGCCGCAACGGCATGGGCAAGACCACGACGATCCGCTCCATCATGGGCCTGACGCCGGCACGCGCGGGCGCGATCCGCTTTGCAGGCTCGGAGGTGCGGCAGCTTCCGTCCTACAGGATCGCAAAGCTCGGCGTGGGTCTCGTGCCCGAGGGGCGCCAGATCTTTCCCAATCTCACCGTGCGCGAAAATCTCGTCGCGGCCGCTGCCGACCGTTTCGGCAGTGACAATCCCTGGACGCTGGCCGCGATCTACGTCCTGTTTCCGCGCCTTGCGGAACGCGCGTCGAACATGGGCAACCAGCTCTCCGGCGGCGAGCAGCAGATGCTCGCCATTGGCCGCGCGCTGATGACCAATCCAAAGCTGCTGATCCTCGATGAAGCGACCGAAGGCCTCGCCCCGCTGATCCGCGACGAGATCTGGAATTGCCTGTCGCTGCTCAAGAAGCGCGGCCAGTCCATCCTCGTCGTCGACAAGAATGTCGACCACCTCGCCCGCATCTGCGATCGCCACTACATTATCGAGCGCGGCAAGACGGTGTGGAGCGGCACCTCGGGTGAGCTGACCGCCGAGCCGGAGCTGCAGCACCGGTATTTGGGGATTTGAGGGACTGAGTCTGTGGCGGCACTTTCGTGCCGTTCACTCGGTGTCGTCCTGGCGAACGCCAGGACCCATACCGCGGAATCTATCGAGTGCAGCTCGTATCAGTCCCGGCAACCACTCTTCGCCAAAATGGGACAATCGCGACGAGCGCCGGCGCTCGCGCGGGGGTCCTGGCTTGCGCCAGGACGACATTGGGGAGGTAGTCGATCCAGATTACCAATAGATCCCGTGGCGATGGAGTTCGCGGATGACGCGGGCTTCGAGCGTGGGCTCGCGGCGCTTCGGCTTGGTCGCGACCGTCGTCTTGGCCGGCTCGGTTGTCGCCGCGGGCGCGGTGGTTTGCGCTGGCGGCGTTGCCGCCGGCGTGGTGGTCGTTGCCGTCACAGTCGGCTGCGGCGTGGTCGCCTGCTCGCTCGCGCTGGCGGCGGCGAGGCTCAGGCTCCGCGAACCACCGGCATGAGCCTGACTGGCGAGCAACGACATCGCGGCAATCAGGATCAGCTTGCGCATGGGAAACCCCATAATTTAGTCAATCCGTCTTACCTAAACGCACCGGTCGCGCTCAGCGCGACAGGCGATGCACGCCGATCTCGATCAGGGTGGTACGGCAGGACAGGCGGTAAATCAGGCTGAACAATTGACCCCACATGACCGAACTCCATTGTCTGATCACATGCTGGCACCATAGCGCCGCAGTCTTTCCGGCGGTTTTCGAGGGATGCGGAAAATGGCTTCGTCCGGAGGTGACCTGATGTCGTCGGAACAGGTGGGACGAAGTCACCTCACAGCGGCGTGAGATGTGTGCATCGGGCGCGGTACGGTTTTGCCGTCGCCAGCCGGTCTCAGAACATCTCGAAATATTCGTGATGCTCCCAGTCGGTCACCTCGGCCAGGAAGCGGTCGATTTCGGCATTCTTGATGTGGGTGTAGTAGTCGACGAATTCCGCCCCCAGCTTTTCGCGGAAGAACGGGTCGTCCTTCAGTGCGCCGACGGCATCGCGCAAGGATTTTGGCAACAACGGCGCCTTGGTCTCATAGGGCGCGTCCGCCGACGGGCCGGGATCGAGCTTGCGGTCGACGCCGTCCAGCCCCGAGAGGATTTGCGAGGCCATGTAGAGATAGGGATTGGCGGCAGGCTCGCCGATGCGGTTCTCAAGCCGCGTCGCCGGATCGTCGGCACCGCCGAGCACGCGGATCATCACGCCGCGATTGTCGCGGCCCCAGATCGCGCGGTCCGGCGCCAGCGAGTAGGAGCGGTAGCGCTTGTAGCCGTTGATGGTCGGTGTCGTGAACACGGCCGAGGCGCGGGCGTGGTCGAGCAGGCCTGCGAGCCAGGCGCGGCCGAACTCGCTGAGGGGCTGGCCGGCCTCTTTCGCCATGAACTGATTCTCGGCCGTGGCGCGCGAGACGATCGACTGGTGCAGATGCCAGCCGCTAGCGAACACGTTCGGCAATTTTGGCCGACACATGAAGGTGGCGTGATAGCCGTGACGGCGCGCGATCTGCTTCACGGCGGAGCGGAACAACACCATGTTGTCGGCGGGCTCGATTCCCTTCCGCGGCTGGAAGGTGAACTCGCACTGGCTCGGTCCGAACTCGACCTCGACGGAGCGCAAGGGAAGCCCAAGCGCGACGATGTCGCGGCGCAGGATCTCCAGCACCGGCTCCATCTGATCGAAGCGCTGCTCGGTGAGGTATTGATAGCCGTGGCTGAGCAGGCTGACGGAGGGCGGCGTGCCGGGTTGGCCGGCATCTTCGGCGCGCATATGCGCGTCCTCGAGCCTGAAGATGTGGAATTCCACTTCGAGGCCGGCGACGAAATCATGGCCGCGCGTGCCGAGCTGGTCGAGGACGCGCCTGTAAAGCCCGCGCGTCGCGAATGGCACAGGCCGTCCGTCGTTGAAGTAGAGATCGCACAGCAGCCAGCCCGTGGTCGGCGCCCAGGGCAGTACGCGGAAAGTGGTGGGGTCGGCGACCATCAGCACGTCAGCCGCGCCCTCCATCTCCTTCATGCCGAAGCCGCCGCCTGATGTGAACACCGGAAACACCGTGCGATGCGAGGTGTCCTTGGCGAGCATGGTCGTAGTGATGGAGCAGCCGCTCTCCAGGGACGCGATCGCCTCGGCCGCGATGATGGTCTTGCCGCGCAAAATGCCGTGCTGGTCGGGGAAGGCGAGACGGACGACTTCGAGGTTCTTCTCCTCGACCATCCGCCGCACGCGCAGCGCCGTGTCCTTCTGCTCGGCCGACCAAAGCCCGTGACGCGCGACGAAACTCACTCTGCTGCTCCTTGCTGCCCGTCATTCCGGGGCGCCCGAAGGGCGAACCCGGAATCTCGAGATTCCGGGTTCGATGCTAACGCATCGCCCCGGAATGACGGTGCTATAAGATTCACTCCGCCGCCGTCAGCCGGTGCACCTTGCCTTCAATGTCCTTCGGCACCGGCGCCGTCCAGGGCGCGCCGCGCCTTCGCTTTACGTCGACTTCCATCCAGTAGGTTTCCCAGCCCTGGGTCGGGCCGATGCCGTCCATGGTCGCCGGTCCCTGGATGCTGCGTGCGTTGGCCTCGTCCAGATGCAGCATCGGCTTCTCGCCGCCCGCAACCTTCTCGATCTCCTGCCGCAGCAACCGGCGATATTGCACGATCGCCTTGTCGCTCTGGCCGAGATGCTCCTTGGTGCGGTCCTGGATCGCGCCCATCGATTCCACCGCCCACTGGTCGTGGACGTTGATGTCGGTGCCCATGCCGGTATAGGTCGCGGTCGCCTGCTCGTGGGGATCGAACCCGTAGTCGTTGGCCTTGTTCTTCCGCGATTTGTAGTCGGGCAGCTCGTAGAGCTCGAGCCGCTGGTCGCGCATCTTCTGCTTGTCGACCAGGCTCGTGTAGCTGGTGAAGATTGCGTACCAGTAACAGTTCTCGTCATCGACCGGCACGTGCCACTGCGTGATCGTCATCTCCGTGCTCATCGGGATGACGAAGCCGTGCGGAAAGAGCTGATTTGTCACCCGCACATGCGTGCGCTCGTCGTCGATTTCGCGCAGCGCAATCAGCCGCAGACCATATTCGGTGTGCTCGACATTGATGATCGGGCGGTCGTATTCGCGCAGGATTTTGGTCATCGGCAGGTCGGAGCCCGCGGAGGCGCCGCGGAACTGCTTGCCGTAGGCGGTCGAGGTGTCCTCGTCCTCGAAGAAGCGGTGCAGGTAGGAGGCGTGCGCGGGATCGATGCCGACTTCCAGCGCCTGCAGCCAGTTGCAGGCCATATGGCCCTTGAACGCAAAAGTGTGTGTGCCGGGTGCGACGAAGCAGTCGATCTCGGGAAAGGCGGGCGGGGCGCCCTCGCCGAGAAAGGCCCAGAGGATGCCGCTTCGCTCCACCACGGGATAAGAGCGCTGCCGGATGTTCTGGCAGAGCTTTGAATCCTTGGGCTCGGCCGGCGTCTCGATGCACCGGCCGGTCGCATCAAACAGCCAGCCGTGGAAGGCGCAGCGCAGGCCGCCCTGTTCGAGCCTGCCGAAGGCGAGGTCGGCGCCACGATGCGCGCAGTGGCGGTCGATCAGGCCATAGCGGCCGCTCTCGTCGCGAAACAGCACGAGGTTTTCGCCGAGCAGTTTGACGGGGCGGATCGGCCGCGCGCCCTCCAACTCGTCCACCAGCGCCGCCGGCTGCCAGTAGCTCCGCATCAGTCTGCCGCAGGGCTCCGTCGGCCCGGTGCGGGTGATCAGGTCGTTCTGCTCCTGGCTCATCATGGCGTTCGCGTCCCTTTTTGCTCGGAGTGGCGTTGTTCGCCTATTGAACGAATGGGCGAATTATGACATGCCTTGATTTGGCGGCAAGCAATATTTTGCAGGCGCGGAGCGGATGCCCAAGCTGAAGCGGAACGAGACGGAGGAGCGCGCGACGGATTTCGTCGAGAGCCTCGATCGCGGCTTGCGACTGCTGCAGACGTTCGGCGCGACCGCCGGTCCGATGACGCTGAGCGATCTTGCCCGCGCCGCTGACCTGCCGCGCGCGACCGCGCGGCGCATCCTGTTCACGCTGCAGCGCGGCGGTTTCGTCGCCAGCGATGGCAAGCTGTTCTCGCTGACGCCGCACGTGCTGACGCTCGCAGCGTCGTATTTGCGTTCCAACCAGCTCGTTGCCGTGCTGCAGCCAGTGCTCGACCGCGTCGCGACCGCGGCGCAGGAGATCTCCTCGCTCGCCGTGCTCGACGGCGACGATGTCGTGTTCATCGCGCGCGGCAGTCCCATGCGGGTGTTCTCCGGCGGGCTCGAGATCGGCTACCGGCTGCCGGCCTTTTGCACTTCGGTCGGCCGCGCGATGCTCGGCCAGTTCGACGATGCCGCGCTCGCTGTCCGCCTCAAGAGGTCGAAGCGCGAGGCGCTGACGGCGCAGACCGTGACCGATCCGAAGCTGCTCCTTGCGAAGATCGCCGCTGATCGGGCGCAGGGTTTTTCGCTGGTCGATCGCGAAGCCGAGCCGCATTTCCGCTCGATCTCCGTTCCTGTCCGCCGCTACGACGACACCATCGTTGCCGCCATCAACATGGGCGCCCATGTCGACCGCGTGCCGACGCAGGAGCTGATCGACCGCTTCCTGCCGCTGCTCCGCGAGGGCGCGGACTCGGTGCGCGCGCAATTGCTGTAGCTGCCTGATCGCCTGTGCTATAATGCGGGCGACACAAGAACCCAGGGAGCACGCCATGCACACCATGGTTCCCAGTGATCGCGTGGAGCATGTCGCTGTCTTCGGGCGCGACGGCACGAAGCTCGGCACGATCGAGCGGCTGATGCTCGACAAGCTGAGCGGAATGGTCGCCTATGCGGTGATCAAGACCGGCAGGCTGCTCGGCACGCATCACCATTATCCCCTCCAGTGGAGCGCGCTGAAATACGATCCGCACCGCCAGGCCTTCCAGGTCGAGGTGACGCTGGACGAGCTGAGCAGCGGTCCGTGCGAGTTCGACGGCGATGAGTTCGACTGGGGCGACCGCTCGCGAAGCTACCAGCATCCGAACTACTGGTCGGTGTAGCGAAGGCTGTAGCGTGGGTTAGCGAAGCGTAACCCACCACTTACGCACCACGCGGAAAGCAAAGAGGTGGGTTACGCTTCGCTAACCCAGCCTGCAATCCCTGCTCAGGTTACCTAGCCTTGTAGCCCGGGTGAGCGTAGCGATACCCGGGGAAGGCGCCGCAGAATCCCGGATGTCGCTTTGCTCATCCGGGTACGGTACTTTCGAATCGTGACTGCAGGGCGAGACGCAATGACATTCTCTGGACTAGGCCTTCATCTCGGCAACCTCTCGCGGCTGTCGAACGCGCAGTCGCGCTCGATCAGTCCGGAAAACTTCACTGGTGAGAAAGGCAAGGGCGGCATGGCCGCCGATGGCCCGGCGGCGCGCCAGGCGCGCGATCTTGGGCGAGGCTGGAAGATCTCACCTTACGTCGTCATCGAGCCCGGCGCGACCTTTACGCTTGCCGACATTGAAGGCGAGGGCGCGATCCAGCAGATCTGGATGACGATTTCGCGCGGCCGTCTGCGCCGCTCCATCCTGCGCATCTATTGGGATGACCAAACGCACCCCAGCGTCGAATGTCCCGTCGGCGACTTCTTCACCTGTGGCTGGGAGGAATTTGCGCAGGTGTCCTCGCTTGCAGTCTGCGTCAATCCGGGCCGCGGCTTCAATTGCTATTGGGAGATGCCGTTCCGCAAGCGCGCGCGCGTCACGCTGGAGAACCGCAACGAGGAGGCGCAGACCATCTACTATCAGATCAACTACACGCTGACGGACGTGCCGGAAGATTGCGCATATTTTCATGCGCAGTTTCGCCGCACCAATCCGGTGCCGTACAAGGAGGTCCACACGCTGCTCGACGGCGTCACCGGCCACGGCCACTATATCGGCACCTACATGGCATGGGGCTCGAACAACAACGGCTGGTGGGGCGAGGGCGAGATCAAATTCTTCATCGACGGCGACGGTGAGTTTCCCACCATCTGCGGCACCGGCACCGAGGATTATTTTGGCGGCGCCTATAATTTTGATCCGCGCGTGCCGTGGCAACTCGCCAATCCCGGCGCGAGTGGCGGGCCGGCCTCGCATTATCTCGAATTCACCACGCCCTATGCCGGCCTGCCGCAGGTGATCCGCCCGGACGGCGTCTACAAGTCGCAGCAGCGCTTTGGCATGTACCGCTGGCACATCCCCGATCCCGTGCGCTTCCAGAGCGATCTGCGCGTGACGATGCAGGTGCTCGGCTGGCGCTCCGGCGTCAAGGAGCCGAAATATCTGCCGTTGCAGGACGACGTCGCATCAGTCGCGTTCTGGTACCAGACGCTGCCGACGGCGCCGTTCCCGGAATTGCCGGGTGTGGACTATCTCGAGGTGGACTAGTTACAGCGCCACACTGCGCAGCCCAAAACTGCGCGCTTCGTTCTGCAATACAGGCCGCACCGCATCGATCAGCCGCGCGGCGGCTGCATCGACTGACAGCCCCGCCGTATCCACCACCGCAGTCGCTCGTGAATAGAGCGGCTCGCGGCTGAGCAGGATGTTGCGCAGCTCCGTCATCGCGGAGCGGTCGTCGGCCATCGGACGCAAGTCGCCCTGGCGGCGTACGCGGGCCATGTGCTCTTCGGGCTCGGCTTTCAGCCAGATCGTGTAGAAGGACGACAAGATCTGGTCGAAGGTCAGAGGCTCCGAGACGATGCCGCCGCCGGTGGCGAGCACCATCAGCTCGTGGCGTGCGAGGAGCTGTTGCAGCGCCGCCTGCTCCATGCGGCGAAAGCCCTCCTGGCCGTAGAGCGCGATGATCTCGGCAATCGAAAGCCCGTTCTGCTCCTCGATTGCCTTGTTGAGCTCGACGAAGCTCCAGCCGATTTTTTTCGCCAAGATCTTGCCGAGCGTGGACTTGCCCGCACCGCGCAGGCCGATCAGCGCGATACCGCAGAATGGCGCGCGCCGCGGAGCCGACGCGCTGCCGCCGGCGAGGAGGTCTTTGGCCTGCGCGATCTGGCCAGGCGTCGCCTTGCGCAAGAGGTCGCGGAACATCTGCCAGTCCGGCGCAGTCTCGATCGACGGCAGCAGGTCTTCCAGATGCGCGCCCATCGCGTTCGAGACGCGCCTGAGCAGCACGATCGAGACATTGCCTTTGCCGCTCTCGAGCTGGGCGATGTAGCGTTCGGAAATGCCGGACACCTTGGCGAGCACCTTGCGCGACATGCCGCGCAGCGCGCGCATGGTGCGCACGCGCTGGCCAAGCTGTTCGAGGAATTGGGATTCGGCGTCGGGACTTTCGGTCATTTGCATTCTTTAGCGGATGTCCGGCGGCGCAATTATCGGAAACATAATGCCTGATGGCATTGACAGCAAGCCAACACAGTGTCTTTCTATGAATTATAATTCAAAATTCGGGGGAGAAGTCCGTGAGCGAGGCATCCTACAACGCGGTGACCTGGCTGCTCGACCGCAACGTCGCGGAGGGCAGGGGTAACAAGCTCGCCTTCGACGACACCGTCTCCCGCCTGACCTACGGCGAGCTGCAGCAGCAGACGTGCCGCGCGGCCAACATGCTGCGCCGTCTCGGCGTGCGCCGCGAGGAGCGCGTGGCGTTGATCATGCTCGACACGATCGATTTCCCCATCGTGTTTCTCGGCGCGATCCGCGCCGGCATCGTGCCGGTGCCGCTCAACACGCTGCTGACCGCGGAGCAATACGCCTACATCCTCGCCGATTGCCGCGCGCGCGTGCTGTTCGTTTCCGAGGCGCTCTATCCCGTCATCAAGGACATCGTCGGCCGCATGCCGGATCTCGAGCATGTCGTCGTGTCAGGCCAGAAGCAGAACGGCCACAAGCAGCTCGCGGAAGAACTCGTACAAGAGACCGATGATTTCGTAACCGTGGCGACGCATCCGGACGAGCCGGCGTTCTGGCTCTATTCGTCCGGCTCGACCGGCATGCCCAAGGGCGTGCGTCATCTGCACGCGAACTTGCAGGCGACTGCCGACACCTATGCCAAGCAGGTGCTCGGCATTCGCGAGGACGACGTCTGTCTGTCCGCCGCAAAGCTGTTCTTCGCCTATGGCCTCGGCAATGCGCTGACCTTCCCGATGTCGGTCGGCGCCACCACGGTGCTGAACACCGAGCGGCCGACACCGGCGCGCATGTTCGAGCTGATGAACCGATACAACCCGACCATCTTCTACGGCGTGCCGACGCTGTTCGCCTCGATGCTCAACGACGAAGCCGGCAAGCAGGGGCGTGGCGGCAAAAAGCTTCGTATCTGCACCTCCGCGGGCGAGGCTCTGCCCGAGTCGGTCGGCAACGCCTGGAAAGCGCGCTTCAGCGTCGACATCCTCGACGGCGTCGGCTCGACCGAGCTGTTGCACATCTTCCTGTCGAACGCGCCCGGCGACATCAAATACGGCTCATCCGGCAAGCCGGTGCCGGGCTATGCGGTGCGGCTGGTGAACGAGGCTGGCCAGGACGTGCCTGACGGCGAGGTCGGCGAGCTCCTGGTCGATGCACCCTCGGCCGGCGAAGGCTATTGGAACCAGCGCCACAAGAGTCGTCGCACATTCGAAGGCCCGTGGACGCGCACGGGTGACAAATATGTCCGCGACGCCGAGGGCCGCTACACCTTCTGCGGACGCTCCGACGACATGTTCAAGGTCTCCGGCATCTGGGTCTCGCCCTTCGAGGTCGAGAGCGCGCTGATCACGCACCCGGCCGTGCTGGAAGCCGCCGTCGTGCCCGAAGCCGATCCCGAAGGCCTGTTGAAGCCGAAAGCCTTCGTCGTGCTGCGTCCCGGCGCCAAGGCCAGCGACTTGCAGGAGATGCTGAAGGAGCACGTCAAGCAGAAGATCGGCCCCTGGAAATATCCGCGCTGGATCGACGTCGTGGAGTCGCTGCCGAAGACGGCAACCGGCAAGATCCAGCGCTTCAAGCTGCGGGAAGGCGCGAACTGATCGGTCCTCAACATTCCGGATGCGAGAAAGGACGAGATGACTCTCGCCATCGTCGCGAGCCCCGCTGCGCTCCCTCCCCCGCAAGGGGGTGGGAACGACGGAGCGAGCGGACGCGTCTCGTCCTCATTGCGCGAAACGATAAGAGTGACAGCATGACCCACCTCACCCCAACAGGCTTCCTCACCATCGACGGCGCGAGCCTCGAGTATAAATGGCTCGCGCCGAAATCCGCCGATGCGCCCACCATCGTCATGCTGCATGAGGGGCTCGGTTCGGTCGGCCTGTGGGGCGACTTCCCGGAAAAACTGCAAGCGGCGACCGGCGCCGGCATCTTCGTCTATTCGCGGGCGGGCTACGGTCAGTCGAGCCCCGTGACGCTGCCGCGGCCGCTCGACTACATGCATCGCGAGGCGCTCGACGTGCTGCCGAGGCTGCTCGACGCGATTGGCTTCAAGCGTGGCCTGTTGCTCGGCCATTCCGACGGCGCCTCGATCGCGACTGTTTACGCCGGTTCACATCAGGATCATCGCCTGCAAGGCGTCGCGCTGATCGCGCCGCATTTCATCGTCGAGGATATCTCGGTGAAGTCGATTGCCGAGATCAAGACGACGTACGAGACCACGGACCTCAAGGCGAAACTGGCGCGCTGGCACAAGGATGTCGACAATGCCTTCCAGGGCTGGAACGGCGCCTGGCTCGACCCAAAATTCCGCAACTGGGATATTTCCGAGTACCTCGCCTATGTCCGCGTACCCGTCCTGATCGTTCAAGGTGTGGATGACCAATACGGGACCATGCGACAGGTCGAGATTGCCCAGGAAGAGTGCTATTGTCCGGTAGATTTGAAAGTCATTTCAGAGGCGGGGCACGCCCCGCATCGTGAAGCGCCGGGGGCGACGCTTGACGCTATTGCAGAATTTGCCCAGGCGGCGTTGCGCGCCGACCAGGGTCTTGAGGGACATGCCGCATGAATCATCGGAGGCTCCGCTCCGATGATCGCGCGACTATCCGTGAGCGATAGCCTGCCATGGCCGCAATGGGCCTATGTGCCCGGCGAAACCGAGATCGACGCCGATTGTGAGACGCTCGACGTGGCCAAGGCGCTCGTGCCTCCGGCCTTCCGCGGCCATGTGCCGGCTCGGCATCCGGCGCTGCGCTACGGGCTCGCGCTGAATGATCGCGGCTATTTCTGGGAGTCGCAGGAGATCCTGGAAGCGGTGTGGGCGGCGGCTCCCCAGCGCGGCCGCGAGCGCATCCTGCTCCGCGCCTGCATCTATGTTGCCAACGCGAACCTGCGGCTGCGCATCGTCAGGCCGCATTCGGCCTCGCGCCTGTTCGGCGAGGCACTCGAGGAGCTGCGCGAGCTCCGGACACGCAAGGCGTCCGCAGGTGGTGACGGCTTTGTCGACCGCTTTCCGACGGAGTCGCTGGTCGCTCTTCTCAGCGCCAAGCTCGATCGTCCGCAGCTGTCCAAGGCCGATTGGGTCCCGCTTGGGACGATCCCGCACCCCTAGCAATCATGAAGCAAAATGCATATATGGTTCGCGAAGGACTAGACGCGATCCAAAATATGCATTATTGTGCATGTTAACGATTAAAACCAAACGCGCATAATCAAGCTCAAGGGTGGCCCATGGCCGGGGAAGATCGTCGCCTCGCAGGCGGTGCGAAGTTCATCGATTTCCAGACCGATCCGTCGCGCTACCGGCACTGGAAGCTCGCGATCGACGGCGACGTCGCGACGCTGACCATGGATGTCGACGAGAATGGCGGCCTGTTCGAGGGCTATCTGCTCAAGCTCAATTCCTACGACCTCGGCGTCGACATCGAGCTTGCCGATGCGATCCAGCGGCTGCGCTTCGAGCACCCCGAAGTGAAGGTCGTGCTGATGCGCTCGGCCAAGAACCGCGTGTTCTGCGCCGGCGCCAACATCCGCATGCTCGCCGGCTCGACCCACGCCCACAAGGTCAACTTCTGCAAGTTCACCAACGAGACCCGCAACGGCATGGAGGACTCCTCGGAGAATTCCGGCCAGCGCTTCATCACTGTCGTGAACGGCTCGGCCGCCGGTGGTGGCTATGAGCTCGCGCTCGCAACCGACCACATCATCCTTGCCGATGACGGCTCCTCCGCCGTAGCGCTGCCCGAAGTGCCGCTGCTCGCGGTGTTGCCGGGCACCGGCGGGCTCACGCGCGTCGTCGACAAGCGCAAGGTGCGCCGCGACCACGCCGACTTCTTCTGCACCATCGAGGAAGGCGTGAAGGGCAAGCGCGCCGTCGCCTGGCGGCTGGTCGACGAGATCGCGCCGAACTCGAAGCTCGAGGCGAAGATCACCGAGCGCGCGAGAGAGTTTGCCGCGTCATCCAAGCGTAGGGGTGGCGGCGGCCAGGGCATTGCCCTCACCCCGCTCGAGCGCATCGTCGACGAGACCAGCATCCGCTATGGTTTCGTCAGCGTCGATATCGATCGCGCCGCGCGCATCGCCACCGTCTCGATCAAGGCGCCGGAGGCCGCGCCTCCCGCCGATATCGACGGCCTGCTGGCGCAGGGCGCATCCTTCTGGCCGCTCCAGGTGGCGCGCGAGCTCGATGATGCGATCCTGCACCTGCGCATCAACGAGCTCGAGATCGCGATGCTCGTGTTCAAGAGCCATGGCGAGCGCGGCCATGTGCTTGCGTCCGATGCCTTCCTCGAAGCCAACAAGGCACACTGGCTGGTCAACGAGATCCGTCATTACTGGAAGCGCGTGCTCAAGCGCATCGACGTCACCTCGCGCACGCTGGTGACGCTGGTCGAACCCGGCTCGTGCTTTGCCGGCACGCTCGCCGAGCTCGTCTTCGCTGCCGACCGCTCGTACATGCTGATCGGTACGCGCCAGGGCGACAACCGCCCGCCGCCCTCGATCGAGCTCTCCGCGATGAATTTCGGCCCCTATCCGATGAGTCACGGGCTGACCCGCCTGCAATCGCGATTCCAGGCCGATCCGTCCGACGTGGACCGCGCGGAGGCCACCGTCGGAACCAGTCTCGATGCCGAGGAGGCCGAGGAGCTCGGCCTCGTCACCTTCGCGCTCGACGACATCGACTGGGACGACGAGGTCCGCGTGTTCCTCGAGGAGCGCGCGAGCTTCTCGCCCGACAGCCTCACCGGCATGGAAGCCAGCCTGCGCTTCGTTGGTCCGGAGACGATGGAGTCGAAAATCTTCGCGCGCCTGACCGCCTGGCAGAACTGGATCTTCCAGCGCCCGAACGCGGTCGGCGAGGAGGGCGCGCTGCGCCGTTACGGCAGCGGCCAGAAGCCGAAATTCGATATGACACGAGTTTAAGGAGACGCACGGCCATGAATATGAACATCATGAACGTCGACTACTCGACCAAGATTCCCAACAACGTGAATCTCGCCGAAGACCGCCAGGTGCTGAAGGCGCTGGAAGGCTGGCATCCCGGCTACATGGACTGGTGGAGCGACATGGGCCCGGACGGCTTCCAGGAATCGCTGGTCTACTTGCGCACCGCTTACTCCGTCGACCCGCGCGGCTGGGCCAAGTTCGACTATGTGCGCATGCCCGACTATCGCTGGGGCATCCTGCTTGCGCCGCAGGAGGAAAATCGCGTCGTGCCCTTCGGCGAACACTATGGCGAGCCTGCCTGGCAGGAGGTCCCCGGCGAGCATCGCGCGATGCTGCGCCGCCTGATCGTGATCCAGGGCGACACCGAGCCTGCCTCCGTCGAGCAGCAGCGTCACCTCGGCAAGACCGCGCCCTCGCTCTACGACATGCGCAACCTGTTCCAGGTCAATGTCGAGGAAGGCCGTCACCTCTGGGCGATGGTATATCTGCTGCAGAAATATTTCGGGCGCGACGGCCGCGAGGAGGCGGACGAATTGTTGCGCCGCCGCTCCGGTGACGCGGACGCGCCGCGCATGCTGGGCGCCTTCAATGAGGCGACGCCGGACTGGCTGTCCTTCTTCATGTTCACCTATTTCACTGACCGCGACGGCAAGATGCAGCTGCACAGTCTCGCGCAGTCGGGCTTCGATCCGTTGTCTCGCACCTGCCGCTTCATGCTGACCGAAGAGGCGCATCACATGTTCGTCGGCGAGACCGGCATCACCCGCGTGGTGCAGCGGACCTGCGAGGCGATGAGCGAGGCGGGCATCTCCGATCCCACCGACATCGCCAAGGTGCGTGCGCTCGGCGTCATCGACCTGCCGACCATCCAGAAGAAGCTGAACCTCCACTACTCGCTGTCGCTCGATCTGTTCGGCTCGGAAGTGTCGACCAACGCTGCGAACGCGTTCAACGCCGGCATCAAGGGTCGCTACAAGGAAACTTCGATCGAGGACGATCACCAGCTCAAGACCGCGACCTACCCGGTCATGAAGTTCGTCGACGGCCAGATCAAGATGGTCGACGAGCCCGCGCTGACCGCGCTCAACATGCGGCTGCGCGACGACTACACCCAGGACTGCGTCAAGGGCATGCTGCGTTGGAACAAGGTGATCTCGACGGCGGGCTACGATTTCAGGTTGACGGTGCCGCACGTCACCTTCCACCGCCACATCGGCGAGTTCAAGGACGTGCACGCCACGCCCGAGGGTATCCTGATCGACGACGCCACCTGGGCCAAGCGCAAGGACGACTGGCTGCCGTCGACGAACGACGGCGACTTCATCGCATCCCTGATGAAGCCCGTCACCGAGATCGGCCAGTTCGCCTCCTGGATCTCGCCGCCGAAAGTCGGCATCGACAACAAGCCCGGCGATTTCGAGTACGTGAAGATCGAGTCGTAGAGGCTAGTTGGGCGCGATAGCGCGCCACACCCTTCAGTGTCGTCCCGGCGAAGGCCGGGACCCATAACCACCGGGAGATGTTGTGGCACGAGGTTGGTAACCACGAATCTTTGCCAAACTACTCCCTGGGGTTATGGGTCCCGGATCAGCGCTTCGCTACGCTTGTCCGGGACGACAGTGGAGTGTGAGGCGCAGCATGTTGCCTGCCTCAGCTATCCCACCCCTCCCCTTTGATCCCCGCATTCGCGTAGACGATGCCGCCATCCACAGCGATGGTTGCGCCGACCACGTAGTCGCCGGCGCGCGAGGCGAGATAGATCGCCGTACCTGCCATGTCCTCGTCGGTGCCGATACGGCCGGCGGGCACGCGGGTTGCGACCTCGTCGCCGTGGTCGCGCGCAGCGCGGTTCATGTCCGATTTGAACGGGCCAGGCGCGATCGCGGTGACCACGATGTGATCGGGAATCAGCTTCACCGCCATCCGCCGCGTCAGGTGGATCAGCCCGGCCTTGCTCGCCGCATAGGAATACGTCTCCATCGGATTGACGAAGATGCCGTCGATCGAGGCGATGTTGATCACCTTCGCCGGCCGCTGCGCGGACGCCGCGGCGCGCAAGGGGGCGGCGAGCGCCTTGGTCAGGAAGAACGGCGACTTGACGTTGAGGTTCATCACCTTGTCCCAGCCGCTCTCCGGGAATTCGTCGAACTCCGCGCCCCAGGCTGCGCCGGCATTGTTGACGAGGATATCGAGCTTGGGCTCACGCTTCTTGATCTCGTTCGCCAACATCTCGACGCCGGCAAGGTTGGAGATGTCGATCGGCAACGCGATGCATTCGCCGTCATATTGCGCGGACAGCTCGTTCGCAGTCGCTTCGCAAGCCGTCGCCTTCCGCGCCGTGATGTAGACCCTTGCCGCGCCCTGGCTGAGGAAGCCTGCCGCGATCATCTTGCCGATACCGCGCGACCCGCCGGTGACGAGCGCAACTCGGTCCTTGAGCGAGAACAGATCCGTGAACATGACGCCTCCCTTGGTTGCCGCTCGTTGTGGGCGCGGTGGTGGGGGGAGTCAAGAATGTGCAACTGCCGACCCGCCTCATCCTGAGACGCGCTCCTCCGGATGAGGTCGGTGTATTCGGATGAGGTCAGGCCGCAGCAAACCGGCGAAAGCCGTTCCACATTGCGGTGGCGGCGCCCGAGGTCAGCACCGGCAGGATGCGGGCGTCCTGGTAGTTGCCGTTGAGCGAGACGCGCGGCAGTGCGGTCGGGTGGACGGCATTCTCGGCGAACAGCATGCCCGGTCGCGTCGTCACCGCGGTCTTGAAACCGCTCGCCGCGGCCAGCGCGAATTCGCGTTCGCCCGCAGCATGACGGTCGCCATAGGGATAGGCGAAGTGCTGTACCGGGCGTCCGAGCGCGTGCTCGATCCGCACGCGGCTCACCGCCATCTCCTGCGCAACGATCTCCTCGTTCTGCTTGGCGAGATTGCAATGCGTGATGGTATGGGCACCGATCGCGACCTGCGGATCCGCAGCCAGGGCTTTCAGCTCGTCCCAGGACAGGCAGAGGTCGCGGCAGAGAGCAGGCAAGTCGACATCGTACTTCGTACAGAGCGCCGTGATCTCGCGCTGAAGGTCGTGCTCGCCCGGCAGTGCGCGCAGCCAGTCATGGATGCGGTCGAACGCCGCCTGCTTCGCAGGCGTGGTCGTGGCATCGAGCCGCCATGCGGCGTTGCCGATCTGCACCTCGATATCGCTCGCCTTGGCGATGACAGCCTCGAGCGCGATCCACCAGAGGCGTCCGGTGCCCTCGGCGAAATCGCTCGCGACATAGATGGTCGAAGGTGCGGCGAACTCGCGCAGTACGGGGACCGCAAAATCGCGGTTGTCGCGGTAGCCGTCGTCGAGCGTGAAGGCAGCGAAGCGGCGGGTGAACCGGCCTTGCGCGAGCCGATCATGCAATTCGTCCATCGAGACGATGTCGATGTCGTGCGAGCGGAGATGGCGCAGCGTGGCGCGCAGGAAGTCCGGCGTGACCTCGAGGTGCCGGTTGGGCTGGAACGCATCCTCTCGCGGCGGCCGCACATGGTGCAGCATGAAAATAGCGCCGACGCCGGCGAGCAGCGGCCGCAGCAGGTGGTGCGCCCCGCTGAAATAGAGTGCTTCCAGCCCGACGCGGATGACGTTGTTGCGCAGTTGTTTCATCGAAGGCTGGTTGACCCCGTCATTCCATGGTCAACCTAGGGGAGAACCCTTGAAGAAAAAGTTAGTCCGGTTGCTCACCAAGAGCCTTCACATGGCCGCCATTTCCGGTTTGACAGCCCGCCAAGGGTTTGTTTTGTCTCCGGTTCCAGAGTTCGGGTCGTCGAATGCAGAAGCTTTTCAGGTGGGCCAGCAAATGGTGGCCGGGGTTGATCCCGTTGGCCGTCATGTGGGGAATTGCGGCCTGGAATAACACGTTGCCGCTGGAAGCCGACCTGTCCGCCCGCTCCGCCGCAGCGCTCAAGAATACCGTTCTGGACAAGACCCGGATCGAGGTGGTCGGCCGCGACGTCACTTTTGCCGCCGAAGCCTTCTCGGAGGAGGGCCGTCGCGACGCCGTCGTGGCGGTCGAAACCGTGCCGGGCGTGCGCCTGGTCGACGACCAGACCCGGCTGGTTCCCGAGGCCAAGCCCTTCGTCTGGAACGCGGAACGGGACGTCGTCCGGGTCACCCTGTCCGGCAGCGCGCCGCTGCCGGGGGTCAAGGGCCGGCTGGTGGAGGCCGCCCGCAAGGATCTCGGCGGCATCGAGGTCGCCGATCAGATGGGATTGGCGCGCGGCGCACCGCCGCGCTTCGAGAATGCCGCAATGCTCCTGCTCGACCAGGTCGGCAAGCTCAAGGACGGCAAGATCACGATCTCCGACACCAGCGTCAGCCTGTCCGGCATGGCGCGCGAGCTCGGCGGCCGCGAAGCCATTGCGGCGGCGCTGAAGAATTTGCCCGAGGGTTTTTCGGTCGCGACCAACGACGTCAAGGCGCCGCCTTACATCTTCCAGGCCTACAAGGATCCGGTCGCGGCGACCGTGACGCTGACCGGCTACGTTCCCGACAACAATATCCACGCGGCCATCGCCACAGCGGCGGGGCGAAAATTCTTCGGCGAGAAGGTCGTCGACAATCTCAAGGCCAGCGTCGGCGCGCCTGCTTCGTTCGGCAGTTCGGTGGTCGCCGCGCTTAGGGCTCTGTCACGGCTGTCGACCGGCACGCTGGTGGTGTCGGATCGCGAGGTGAAGCTGTCGGGTGATGCACTCTACGAGGGCGCGGCAGCCGATATCCGCGCGGGCCTCGGCAAGGATTTTCCCAAGACCTGGCAGTACAAGCCGGAAATCACCGTGAAGCCTGCTGCCGGTCCGGTCGATGGCACGGTTTGTCAACAGCTGTTCTCCGAACTCCTGACCAAGGGCAAAATCCGCTTCGAACCGAAGCGCGCCACGATCGACCCGGATTCCGCGGGTCTCCTCGATCACCTCATCGAAACGGCGCTGCGCTGTCCGAACGCCACGATCGAGGTCGCAGGCCACACCGACGCCGACGGCGAGGACGCCTTCAACCAGGCACTGTCGGAGAAGCGCGCCCAGGCCGTGATCGACTATCTCGTCAAGGCGGGCCTTCCGGCCGATCGCTTCACGGCGGTCGGCTATGGCAGCACGCAGCCGGTTGCCGGCAACGATACCGACGAAGGCAAGGCACAAAACCGCCGCATCGAATTTCTGGTGAGATGACATGTTATTTCTGTTGTCGTTCCATTGGGGTTGGCTGGTCGGATCGTTGCTGCTCGGACTGGCGATGGGATGGATCTCGGTGGTCCAGCGCGGCAACGGCACATCGAAGGTGCTGGCGCGCTGGCTTGCGGTCCTCGTGGCTGCCCTCGTCGCAGCCTCGCTTGCCCGCGTGGTCCCCGGCCGTTTCGGCTACTGGCTCGACCTCGGCCTTACCATGTTCGGCTGCTATCTCGTCGGCTGCACCATTGGTGCATGCCTGCGCAACTGGGTCGTCTCGCGCAGCGCGCCCGCGGCCTGAGCCTTGCACATGCCCATGCGCAAGGCGAACTGACTGCCCTGGTGACTGCGCCTTGGGCGCCGCGCAGGGCCGCGGCGCTTCGGCGCATGCCATAACCGTATTCCGGCCTGCCCTTCCACCGTCGATCGCGGACCCAAAGAATTGACGTCGGCTTAAGCCGCGTTGGAACATTGCACGGGTGAAATCATCAAAACTTCATGGCCCGTACGCAGGATCGCGATACAGATTCGGCAAAGGCCGTCGCGAAAAAGAGCCAAACGGTGCAAGGCAAATACGGGCACCTGCCTAAAATATTGAAGAAACGCGTTTTTGTGCTTATTGGCGAATTCCACTCCAGGCCAAAACGCGCTACTGGAGGGGCGGGGAGCATGCGCGAAGCTGGAGCCGGCGCCGAGGGGTTGCCGGGTACCTGCACGTCCGCCACTTCGCCGGCCGCCACGGCCGCGGAAGCGTAGTTCGAGGTCTAGATGCTGGAAGCCATACGCAGGGCCATGACGTTTCTGCGCCAGAAGCAAATCCTGCATAAGCTTGGCGTCGTGATCAGCGTGACGGTCATCGGCATCGCTTGCTACGTGCTCTACCACATGCTCCGCGGCATCGACTTCCACGAGGTGGTCGAGGCGATCAAGAGCACCGAGCCGAGCCAGATCGCGATGGCGGCGCTGTTCGTGGCCGCCGGCTATTTCACCCTGACCTTCTACGATCTGTTTGCGACGCGCGCGATCGGCCACGCCCATGTGCCCTACCGCATCAATGCGCTCGCCGCCTTCACCAGCTACTCGATCGGCCACAATGTCGGCGCCAGCGTCTTCACCGGCGGCGCGGTGCGCTATCGCATCTACTCGGCCTGGGGCCTCAATGCGATCGACGTCGCCAAGATCTGTTTCCTCGCCGGCCTCACGTTCTGGCTCGGCAATGCCGCGGTGCTCGGCCTCGGGATTACCTATCACCCCGAAGCTGCAGCCGCGATCGACCAGCTCCCGCCCTGGCTCAACCGGCTCGTCGCCATGGGCATCATCGTCGCACTGGTCGCCTATGTCGTCTGGGTCTGGACCCAGCCGCGCGTGGTCGGTCGTGGTCCCTGGACGGTGGTGCTGCCGGGCGGCCCGCTGACGTTGCTCCAGATCGCGATCGGCATCGTCGATCTCGGCTTCTGCGCGCTCGCGATGTACGTGCTGGTTCCGGACGAGCCCAATCTCGGCTTCGTCGTGGTCGCGGTGATCTTCGTCTCCGCCACGCTGCTCGGCTTCGCCAGTCACTCCCCCGGCGGCCTCGGCGTATTCGACGCCGCCATGCTGGTCGGGCTGTGGCAGATGGACCGCGAGGAGCTTCTCGGAGGAATGCTGCTGTTCCGCGTCCTCTATTATCTTTCGCCCTTTGTCATATCTGTAATCTTGCTGACGTTTCGAGAGGTTATTATCGGCGCCCGATCGAAACGCCTGCAGCAGGCGGCCCTCAAGCTCGATCCGGGTCCTGCGCGCGAAGCCGCTTATGTGAGAGAGCGCAGCGACAAGAGCGCCTGACCGGCCGACAATTCTTAAGGAGAAGCCTGCCCCGATGGCGATCGATGCCCACCCTTCTCCCTCGGTCCAGCCCTGGTCCGACCGGCTGCGGCACGCCGCGATCATCCTGATTGCGGCGGCGCTGGCGCTGTCGGTGGTGGTCTCGCTCGGGGAATTGTCGGCGATGCGAGCGCTGGCGGTGTTTCTCTGCATCGCGGCGGCGGCGCTGATCCCTTGGCGTCTGCACGATACTGCCGCCTCGCGCGACGATGTTCGCCGTGTCAACCCGGTCGAAAACGCGGCGGTGGCCGCGGTGGTCTCGGGCATGCCGGACCCGGCCGTTCTGCTCGACCGTGCCGGACGCGTCATCCATCTCAATGCCGCCGCAGCCCGGCTCGCGCCGGCGCTGCGCAAGAACGAGCTCGCCCAGTTCGCGCTACGCTCGCCCGAGATCATCACCGCGCTGCGCGAGGCGATCGCGACCAGCGAGCCACGCCGCGCCGACTATCTCGATCACGTGCCAGTCGACCGCTGGATGGAGCTGATCATCACGCCGGTCCCGGTGCCGACCACGTTCGGCGGCGCCGACAAATGCATGCTGATGACCTTCCACGACCAGACGCCGTTGCGTCGGGTCGAGGAGATGCGCGCCGATTTCGTCGCCAATGCCAGCCACGAGCTGCGCACGCCGCTGGCCGCACTCTCCGGCTTCATCGATACCCTTCAGGGCCAGGCCAAGGACGATCCGAAAGCGCGCGAGCGCTTCCTCGGCATCATGCACACCCAGGCGACCCGCATGGCGCGGCTGATCGACGATCTGTTGTCGCTGTCGCGGGTGGAATTGTCGGCACATGTGCGGCCCGACACGCTCGTCGATGTCGTGCCGATCATCCGCCAGGTCGCCGACGGGCTCGAACCGCTGGCGCGCGAGCGCCAGGTAGACGTCCAGATCGATCTGCCGGAGACGGCGGTGATGATCGCGGGCGACCGCGAGGAGCTGTTGCGGCTGTTCGAGAACCTGATCGAGAACGCGCTGAAATACGGAGCCTCAGGCGGGCGGGTGATCGTCTCGCTCTCCATGGTCACGGCGGCCGATGGCTCGCCGGAAATTCGGGTCATGGTGCGCGACTTCGGCCCCGGCATTGCGCCGGAACACCTTCCGCGGCTGACGGAGCGCTTCTACCGGGTTGACGTCGGCGACAGCCGCTCGCAGGGCGGGACGGGCCTCGGTTTGTCGCTGGTGAAACATATTGTTAACCGGCATCGCGGCCGGCTTTTGATCGAAAGCGTGCTCAGACAGGGTGCCACTTTCACCGCCTGTTTTCCCCAGGCGAAGCCTCCGGCTTCAACCTGAAATGCAAACTATTTCAGCTGCTTAAGTCCGTCATCCCACTGTCACGAAACCTTCGTAAAAGCACTACCGACCGCTCCTAAACGAGCGGCGCGGGAGCGCGATCGGGCGCGCATGGCGCTTCGCTCCCCACTATGGAGACCAGCATGAATTTCATCAAAACTATCGTCGCTGCTGGCTTGGTCGCCGCATCGACGTCGGCCTTCGCGGCCGACATCACCGGCGCCGGCGCGACCTTCCCGTTCCCGATCTATTCGAAGTGGGCTGATGCCTACAAGAAGGAGACCGGCAACGGTCTGAACTATCAGTCGATCGGCTCCGGCGGCGGCATCAAGCAGATCCAGGCCAAGACCGTGACCTTCGGTGCCAGCGATGCGCCGCTCAAGGCCGAGCAGCTCGAAAAGGACGGCCTCGTTCAGTGGCCGATGGTCATGGGCGCCATCGTCCCCGTGGTCAACATCGAGGGCGTGAAGCCGGGCGACATGGTGTTCGACGGCGAGACGCTCGCCAGCATCTATCTCGGCAAGATCACCAAGTGGGACGATCCGGCCATCAAGAAGCTCAATCCGAACGTGAAGCTGCCGTCGGACGCCATCACCGTCGTTCGCCGCTCGGACGGTTCGGGCACCACGTTCAACTTCACCAACTACCTTTCGAAGGCCAGCGCGGACTGGAAGAGCAAGGTCGGTGAGGGCACGGCGGTCGAATGGCCGGTCGGTGTCGGCGCCAAGGGCAACGAAGGCGTGTCGGGCAACATCAGCCAGACCAAGAACTCGATCGGTTATGTCGAGTACGCCTATGCCAAGCAGAACAAGCTGACCTACACCGGCCTCGTCAACAAGGCCGGCAAGACGGTGCAGCCGACGGTCGAGGCCTTCCAGGCCGCCGCGTCCAACGCCGACTGGGCCAAGGCGCCTGGCTACTACGTGATCCTGACCGATCAGCCCGGCGACAAGTCCTGGCCGATCACGGCGTCGACCTTTATCCTGATGCACAAGGATCCGGCCGACAAGGCTGCCTCCAAGGAAGCCCTCAAGTTCTTCGCCTGGGCTTTCAAGAACGGCGACAAGATGGCCGAGGAGCTCGACTACATTCCGATGCCGGACAGCGTCGTCCAGCTCATCGAGAAGACCTGGTCTGCGGACATCAAGAGCTAAGGCTCTTCTGCCCGTGCCCCGGTATCCGGGGCACGGGTGACGCCGGCAACGTCCGGAATCCTGAGTGCGGCGATAGCGCGTCCTGGATTCCGGCCTGCGCCCTTGAGGGCGTAGTCCCGAATGACGCGGGACAATTCGTCGAGAAGACCGCGGTATCAGCGGCTTGCGAAAGAGTTTAGGTAGAACAGGGGATCGGCGTGGCAGAGATGGCCGTTCAAAGCGATATAGTCGAGGCCGCCGGACCGTATGACCGCGCCAAAGCGTTGAGCGCGTTCAAGCTGGGCGATCTGACCTTTTACTGGATCACGCGTCTCAGCGCGATCTCGGTGCTGCTGATCCTGGGCGGCATCATTGTTTCGTTAATCATCGGGGCGTTCCCGGCGATGAAGGAATACGGCCTCGCGTTCCTGTGGACGCAGCGCTGGGCGCCGTCCGCCGATCCACCGGTGCTTGGCGCGGTCGGGCCGATGTACGGCACGCTCATCACCTCCTTCATCGCGATGCTGATCGCCATTCCCGTCGGGCTCGGCATTGCGATCTTCCTCACCGAGCTCTGCCCGCAATGGCTGCGCCGCCCGATCGGCATGGCCGTCGAGCTGCTCGCCGGCATTCCCTCGATCATCTACGGCATGTGGGGCTTCTTCGTGCTGGGCCCGTTCCTGGCCAACACCTTCCAGCCCTTCATGATCAAGCTGTTCGACGGCGTTCCCGTGCTGGGCGCGATCTTCGCCGGCCCGCCGTCCTATCTCAGCCTGTTCAACGCCGCGCTGATCCTTGCGATCATGGTGCTGCCCTTCATCACCTCGATCTCGGTCGACGTGTTCAAGACTGTGCCGCCGGTCCTCAAAGAGGCCGCCTACGGCGTCGGCTGCACCACCTGGGAGGTCGTGCGCAGCGTGGTGATCCCCTATACGCGCGTCGGCATCATCGGCGGCGTCATGCTCGCCCTCGGCCGCGCGCTGGGCGAGACCATGGCGGTGACCTTCATCATCGGCAATTCCTTCCGTATATCGTCCTCGATCTTCGCGCCGGGCACCACGATCTCGGCGGCGATCGCGAGCGAGTTCGCCGAGAGCGACGGCCTGCACCAGTCAGGCCTGATCCTGCTCGGCCTCCTGCTGTTCGTGCTGACGTTCTTCGTGCTCGCAGGCGCGCGGCTGATGCTGCTGCGTCTCGAAAAGAAGGCGGGGAAGTAACATGAACCCGATTTACGCACGTCGCCGCCGCAAGGACATCGTCGTCCGCGGTCTCTGCATCGGTGCCGCCGCCTTTGGCGTCACCTGGCTCGCGCTGATCCTGATCACGCTGCTCTACAACGGCATCACCGGTCTGAACCTTCAGATCTTCGTCGCGGACACTCCGCCCCCGGGCTCGACCGAAGGCGGCCTGCGCAACGCCATCATCGGTTCGATCATCATGACCGTGATCGGCGTCGGCATCGGCGCACCGCTCGGCATGTTCGCCGGCACCTATCTCGCCGAATACGGCCGCAACGACAAGCTGACCTCGGTGATCCGCTTCATCAACGACATCCTCTTGTCGGCGCCCTCGATCATCATCGGCCTGTTCATCTATGGCGCGGTGGTGGTGCCGATGCGTGGCTTCTCCGCGATCGCCGGCGCGCTGGCGCTCGCCGTCATCGTGATCCCGGTCGTGCTGCGCACCACCGAGGACATGCTGTTGCTGGTGCCGAACGCGTTGCGTGAGGCGGCTTCCGCCCTCGGTCTGCCACGCTCGCTGGTGATCAAGCGGATCGCCTACCGCGCGGCGCGCTCCGGCCTCATCACCGGCGTGCTGCTCGCGACCGCCCGCGTCGCCGGCGAGACCGCGCCGCTACTGTTCACCGCGCTGTCGAACCAGTTCTTCAGCCTGAGCCTGAACAAGACGATGGCGAACCTGCCGGTCACCATCAACAACTTCGTTCAGAGCCCCTACGCCTATTGGAAGCAACTGGCCTGGAGCGGGGCGCTTCTGATCACCCTGACCGTGCTTGCCCTGAACATTGGCGCGCGCATTCTTGGCGCCGAGAGGACTGCAAAATGAGCGATCTGTCCGTTTCCGTAGGTTCCACCGGGCGTCAGGCCTCGCCGACGCTGCCTGAGGCTCCGGCCAAGGTGACGGTGCGCAACCTCAACTTTTATTACGGCGAACACCACGCGCTGAAGAACATCAACATGACGCTCGGCACCAACCGCGTCACGGCGTTCATCGGCCCGTCCGGCTGCGGCAAGTCGACCCTGCTGCGCATCTTCAACCGGATGTACGATCTCTATCCGGGGCAGCGCGCCACCGGTCAGCTGATGCTGGACCAGACCAACATCCTCGACCCCAAGCTCGACCTCAACCTGCTGCGTGCCCGGGTCGGCATGGTGTTCCAGAAGCCGACGCCGTTCCCGATGACGATCTATGAGAACATCGCCTTCGGCATCCGCCTCTATGAGAAGATCTCCAAGTCCGAGATGGACGACCGGGTCGAGAAGGCGCTGCGCGGTGGTGCGCTGTGGAACGAAGTCAAGGACAAGCTCAACGCCTCCGGCCTGTCGCTCTCCGGTGGCCAGCAGCAGCGTCTCTGCATCGCCCGCACCGTGGCGGTGCGCCCCGAGGTGATCCTGTTCGACGAGCCCTGCTCGGCGCTCGATCCGATCTCGACCGCCAAGGTCGAGGAGCTGATCCAGGAGCTCGCCGAGAACTACACGATCGCGATCGTCACCCACAACATGCAGCAGGCGGCGCGCGTCTCCGACAAGACCGCCTTCATGTATCTCGGCGAGCTCATCGAGTTCGACGAGACCAGCAAGATCTTCACGTCGCCCAGCGACCGGCGTACCCAGGACTACATCACCGGCCGCTTCGGCTGAGGAGACAGGAAATGGCTTCTGAACATACCGCAAAGGCCTTCGACACCGACCTCCAGGAGCTTACGCGGCTCGTTGCGGAGATGGGTGGCCTTGCCGAGCGCATGATCGTCGATTCCGTCGATGCGCTGATCCGCCGTGACGTCGCGCTCGGCCAGCGCGTGGTAGCAACCGACGCCGAGATCGACGCGCTCCAGAAGAAGATCGAGGAGCGCGCCGTGCTCACGATCGCGCGCCGCCAGCCGATGGCTGTCGACCTGCGCGAGATCGTCGGCGCCATGCGCGTTGCGACCGATCTGGAGCGCATCGGCGACCTCGCCAAGAACATGGGCAAGCGCGTCGCCGCGCTCGAGACCGATTTCCATCCGCTAAAGCTGTTCCGCGGCCTGGAGCACATGACCGACCTCGTGCAGCAGCAGGTCAAGTCGGTGCTGGACGCCTATGCCGCGCATGATCTGCCAGCGGCGATGATGGTGTGGAAGGGCGACGAGGAGGTCGACGCGATCTGCACTTCGCTGTTCCGCGAGCTCCTGACCTACATGATGGAGGATCCGCGCAACATTTCGTTCTGCATCCATTTGATGTTCTGCGCCAAGAATATCGAGCGGATCGGCGACCATGCGACCAACATCGCCGAGACCGTCTTCTATATGATCGAAGGTCAGGCCATCGCGGACAAGCGTCCGAAGGGCGACATGACCACCTTCGCCACGACCGTGCCGAACACTTAAGGAGCGACGACGCCATGGGCGCACGCATTCTGGTTGTTGAGGACGAGGAAGCGCTGACCGAGCTATTGCGCTATAACCTCGAAGGCGACGGCTACGATGTCGAGACGGTGATGCGCGGCGACGACGCCGACACCCGTCTCAAAGAGCACATCCCCGACCTGATCGTGCTCGACTGGATGCTGCCGGGCCTGTCCGGCATCGAGCTGTGTCGCAGGCTTCGCGCCAGGCCCGAGACCAAGCAGCTGCCGATCATCATGCTCACGGCGCGCGGTGAGGAGAGCGAGCGGGTGCGCGGGCTTGCGACCGGCGCCGACGACTACATCGTCAAGCCGTTCTCGGTGCCCGAGTTGCTCGCACGCGTGAAGGGCCTCCTGCGGCGTGCAAGCCCCGAGCGGCTTGCGACCATACTCGCCTATGGCGACATCGAGCTCGACCGCGAGAAGCGCCGCGTCGCCCGCTCGGGCAGGCCGATCGACCTCGGCCCGACCGAATATCGCCTCCTGGAGTTCTTCCTGGAGCATCCCGGCCGGGTGTTCTCGCGCGAGCAGCTGCTCGACAGCGTCTGGGGCCGTGACATCTATATCGATGAGCGCACCGTCGACGTCCATATCGGCCGTCTGCGCAAGCTGCTCAATCTCGGCCGCGAGCAGGATCCGATCCGCACGGTCCGCGGCGCCGGCTACGCGCTGGATGATCGTTTCGCGAAGGCTGAGCAAACGTAAAAAAAAGCGCGCCAAATGGCGCGCTGACGTTTCTCGATCAGGCGTCCCGGCCCTGCGCCGGGACGTTGTCGTTTGTGGCTGAACTCAGCGTGTTCCCGGCTTAGCCGGTGCGCGCCGACGATCCGCCGCCGGCTGGTAGGCGACGCGCGAGTGCTGCGCGCAATAGGGCAGGCCCGAGAGCGACTTGCCGCCGCAGAAGAAGAAATCCGGGCTCGAGGGATCGCCGACCGGCCAGTGGCAGGTCGCTTCGTTGAGCTCGAGCAGCGACAGGCGCTGGCTCATCGGTACGACATTGTCATAGGTGATGGGATCGGGCTCCACCTCGACCTCGAAGGCTTGGGCGAGGGCGGTGTTGCCGCGCGAGATCGGCCGGCTCACCCGCATCATGTGCTGCGCGGGGCGTGCCTTGCGCGGCCGGGGAGCCGCCGAGGACGGGGTCTTGGCGCGACCGGACAGGCCCAGCCGGTGCACCTTGCCGATTACGGCGTTGCGCGTCACATTCCCGAGTTCGGCAGCGATCTGGCTGGCCGAAAGCCCGGCTTCCCAGAGCTTTTTCAATTGCTCGACGCGATCGTCGGACCAGGTCAAAACCGTCATTGCACCCTTCCCCTCGCCGCGCGCCAGCCAATCCTTGGGGCCACGTGGCGATGTCTAAGCCTCGAAAAACCCGTGCCGTCAGAATCCCTTAAGGCTCGCCGGGCGCGAAAAACGCACCTGAACGTTACGCCGGTACATGAGGACTTAGAGGATCAGAACTGCTGCACGAGATGTCGTATCTGACAGGAGAAACGCTACAATATGGCGTGACTCCCGCGCAAGAGTCTGCGGCTCCGCGTCCACATGTTCCGTCTTAAAAAACTCTCAAAATCGCCACCGCAAGACTACGGGCCGCGCGCCTCGCACGGCCTTCTGGCGGCATTGACAGCGGTTTTTCCAAGCATAAAATGGTGTCACGTGCCGCCCTTAAAAGGCGGCACGTTTCGTTTTCCGGGCAGGTCAATGATGCGCTGCGCAACGCAGCCTCAGCCGGCCCCAACATCCAAGTGACCGTCATGACCAAGAGCGCCGCGACGCATCTGCTTCCCGTTTTCGCCAGGGCCGAGCTCGGCTTCGAGCGCGGCGAAGGCTGCTGGCTGGTCGCAACCAGTGGCGAGCGCTATCTCGATTTCACATCGGGTGTCGCCGTGAATGCGCTCGGTCACGCACATCCGCATCTGGTCAAGGCCCTGCAGGAGCAGGCGACAAAGCTCTGGCACATGTCGAACCTGTTCCAGAGCCCGGATGGCGAGAAGCTCGCGGTCAGGCTCTGCAACGAGAGCTTTGCGGACTTCGTGTTCTTCTGCAATTCCGGCGCTGAGGCGATGGAATGCGTGATCAAGGTGGTGCGCCGCTATCACGCCACCAAGGGCCATCCCGAGCGCTACCGCATGATCACTTTCGAGGGCGCGTTCCACGGCCGCACGCTGGCAACGCTCGCTGCCACGGGGTCTGCAAAATATCTCGAAGGCTTTGGTCCGCCGATGGACGGGTTCGACCAGGTGCCGCATGGCGATCTGGAAGCCGTCAAGAAGGCGATCGGCCCACAGACTGCGGGCATCCTGATCGAGCCGATCCAGGGCGAGGGCGGCGTGCGCTCTGCTCCTCCCGCATTCTATCGCGCGCTGCGCCAGCTCTGTGACGAGCATGGGCTGTTGCTCGCCTTCGACGAGGTGCAGACCGGCATGGGCCGCACCGGCGAACTCTTTGCACATCGCCGCCTCGGCGTAACCCCCGACGTGATGTCGCTTGCGAAAGCACTCGGCGGCGGCTTTCCGATCGGCGCGTGCCTTGCGACCGCCGAGGCGGCCTCCGGCATGACGCCCGGCTCGCACGGCTCGACTTTCGGCGGCAATCCGCTCGCCGTGTCCGCGGCGAACGCCGTGCTCGACGTCATGCTCAAGCCCGGTTTCTTCGATCACGTGCAGAAGATGTCGCTGCTGCTCAAGCAGAAGCTCGCCTCCGTGATCGACCGCCATCCGGATGTCGTCAGCGAAGTGCGCGGCGAGGGGCTGTTGATCGGCCTCAAGGCCGTGGTGCCTTCGGGCGATCTTGCCACGGCGCTGCGCAACGAAAAGCTGCTCACCGTCGGCGCCGGCGACAATGTGGTGCGCTTCCTGCCGCCCTTGATCGTCACCGAGGCGGAAATCGAGGAGGGCATCGCGCGGCTCGAGCGCGCCTGCACCGCGATTGAATCCACTCTCAAGACGCCGGCGGCAAGCTGATGAGCAAGACGCCCAAGCACTTTCTGGATATCAACGAGCTGCCGCTGTCGGAGCTCAAGAGCATGCTCGCCGCCTCCTCGGCCATGAAGGCAAAGCAGAAGGCGCATCAGCCGGTCAAGCCGCTCGAAGGCAAGACGCTGGCGATGATCTTCGAGCGGCCGTCGACGCGGACGCGGGTGTCGTTCGATGTCGCCATGCGCCAGCTCGGAGGCGAGCCCATCATGCTCACCGGCGCCGAGATGCAGCTCGGCCGCGGCGAGACCATCGCCGACACCGCGCGCGTGCTGTCGCGCTATGTCGATGCCATCATGATCCGCATCCTCAATCACGATGCGCTGCTCGAGCTCGCGGCGAACGCGACAGTGCCTGTCATCAACGGACTGACGCGGCGCTCGCATCCGTGCCAGGTGATGGCCGATCTCATGACCTATGAGGAGCATCGCGGGCCGATCGAGGGCAAGACAGTGGCCTGGACCGGCGACGACAACAACGTTCTCGCCTCCTGGGCGCATGCCGCCGAGCGCTTCAAGTTCAACCTCAATGTCGCGACCCCGCCGGAGCTCGCGCCGAAAAAGGCGATGCGCGACTGGGTCAAGGCGACGGGCGCTCCGATCATGCTGGGCACCGATCCGGAAGCTGCGGTGCGCGGCGCCGATTGCGTCGTCACCGACACTTGGGTCTCGATGGGCGACAAGGAGGGCGAGCGTCGCCACAACGTGCTCAAGCCCTACCAGGTCAACGCCCAGCTAATGTCGCTCGCCAAGCCCGATGCGCTGTTCATGCACTGCCTGCCCGCCCATCGCGGCGAGGAGGTCACCGACGAGGTGATCGATGGTCCGCAATCCGTCGTGTTCGACGAGGCTGAAAACCGTCTGCACGCGCAGAAGGGTATTTTGGCCTGGTGCTTTGACGCGGTGAAATAGGTTTGGATCGCCGTCCTGGCGGACGACAATGAGAGAACCGTGATGATGGCAGCGTGGCGTTGCCCTATCTTCGGTCGTCGTCCCGGACAAGCGCAGCGAAGCGGAGCGCAGATCCGGGACCCATAACCACAGGGTGGAGTTTAGCGAAGACTCGGGGTTGTCATCTCCGCCACAACGCAATCCTGTGGTTATGGGTCCCGGGCTCGCGCTTTGCGCGCGCCGGGACGACACCGAATATGGTGTGCTGTGTACGATCCATTCTGCATCAAAAACGGAGCGCCTTGCCGCCCCTTTCATTTCGTTCACTCCGACCCCAGATAGAGCGCCATGGTCCCCCAATCCCCTGACATCAAAGCCGGGCCCGAAAGTCCGGTTCGCGCGCCGTCTTCCGTTCCCGTCGACGACGCCGTGCTGCCCTTCGAGGTCGATGCGCTCGACGTGCGCGGGCGCTTGACCCGGCTCGGGCCTGCGCTCGACGATATCCTCACCAAGCACGATTACCCCGCGCCGGTCGGCAAGCTGCTCGGCGAGGCCATCGTGCTGACGACGCTGCTCGGCTCGGCGCTGAAATTCGAAGGCCGCTTCATCCTTCAGGCGCAGACTGACGGCCCGGTGTCATTCCTGGTGGTCGACTTCAAGGCGCCCAACCGCCTGCGCGCCTATGCCCGCTACGATGCCTCGCGGCTCGGCGGGGCAAAGGACTCCGGCTCGCTGCTTGGTCGCGGTCATCTCGCCATGACGATCGATCAGGGCCCGGACATGAGCCGCTACCAGGGCCTCGTCGCACTTGACGGTGGCAGCCTGGAAGATGCGGCGCATGAATACTTCCTGCGCTCCGAGCAGATCCCGACCAAGGTGCGCCTCGCCGTCGGCGAGGAATGGCGCTCGAGCGACGGCGGCAAGCACCGCTGGCGCGCCGGTGGTCTGTTGATGCAGTTCTTGCCGAAGGCGCCGGAGCGCGCGCGACAGGCCGACATGCATCCCGGCGACGCGCCCGAAGGCACCTCGCCGCATACCGTCGCCGAGGACGATGCCTGGGTCGAAGCGCGCTCGCTGATCGGTACGGTCGAGGACGTCGAGCTGATCGATCCCGATCTCTCGGGCGAGCGGCTGTTGTACCGGCTTTTTCACGAGCGCGGCGTGCGCGTGTTCAATCCGCTGGGTCTGAAAGCGGAATGCTCCTGCTCGCGCGATGCGGTGGCGGCGATGCTGAAGAGCTTTTCGCCCGATGATCGCGCCGCGATGGTCAAGGACGACAAGGTCGTCGTGACCTGCGAGTTCTGTAGCTCGGTGTATCAATTCACGCCGCACGAGGCGGGGGTGGAGAACGCCTAGCCAAGCGGTCAGAAGTCGTAAGGTGGGCAAAGCCAAGCGTGCCCACCACTTCTATCACATGATTGGAGAGGTGTTGGGCACGGCGCTTCGCGCCTTTGTCCACCCTACCGCAGCATGCCGCCCCTCAGTTCAACACCCGCTTGCCGCCATCCGGGCTATCGAGCGAAAACGTCGGCACGTCGATCTCAAAACGCTCGCCGCTTTCGTTGACCATCTGGTAGCGGCCGGTCATGAAGCCCGAGGCGGTCGAGAGCGGGACGCCCGAGGTGTATTCGTAGCGCTCGCCGGGCGCGAGGATCGGCTGCTCGCCGATCACGCCTTCGCCCTTGACTTCCTGCTGCCGCCCTGTCGCGTCGGTGATGATCCAGTGCCGCGTCTTGAGCTGCACGGTCTCGTCGCCGGAGTTGGTGATCACGATGGTGTAGGACCAGAAGTAGCGAGAGCGCTCGGCTGACGACTGCTCCGGGACAAAGTTCGGCTCGACGGTCACTTCGATCTGGCGGGTCACGGCACGGTACATGGTTGCCATCATAACGAAAACCTCACCGGGAACCAATCGCGGCCCGCAGCGTCAGCGACATCGTGCCGCCCGAATCGGCACGGTAGTTACACCCCAATGTGATCCGATCGCTTTGCGAGCAGGCCACCGGCCCGGTACACTCCTCAAACGCTGCGATTTGCGCAAGGGTTTTGGCCCGATGACCATTGCCGACCAAGTGACGGGATCGCCGATCGCCGGAACCGCGGATGCCAAGGCCTTAGATGCTAAGTCCTTGGATGCCAAGTCCTTGGACGCCAAGTCGAAGTCCGTCGAGGCGAAGCCGCGCGCGGCGGCGCCTGCTATCACGCTGCCCGTCATCGGCGAGCGTGAGCTTCGGCTCGATCTCTTTCGCGGGCTTGCGTTGTGGCTGATCTTCATCGACCACTTGCCGCCAAACCTGCTGACCTGGTTCACCATCCGCAACTACGGCTTCAGCGACGCCACCGAGATCTTCATCTTCATCTCCGGCTACACCGCGGCCTTCGTCTACGGCCGCGCGATGCTGGAAAACGGCTTCGTCATCGCCACTGCGCGGATCCTGCGCCGGGTCTGGCAGATCTATGTCGCCCACGTCTTCCTGTTCACGATCTTCCTCGCGGAAATCTCCTACGTCGCGACCAGCTTCGAGAACCCGCTCTACACGGAAGAGATGGGCATCATGGATTTCCTCAAGCAGCCCGACGTCACCATCGTGCAGGCGCTGCTGCTGCGCTTCCGGCCCGTCAACATGGACGTGCTGCCGCTCTATATCGTGCTGATGCTGGCGCTGCCGCTGATCCTCTGGCTGATGAAATGGAAGCCGGATCTCACGCTCGGCCTCTCGGTCGTGCTCTACGTGGTGACCTGGGAGTTCGATCTCTATCTTTCGGCCTATCCGAATGGCTTCTGGGCCTTCAACCCGCTCGCCTGGCAATTGCTGTTCGTGTTCGGGGCCTGGTGTGCGCTCGGAGGTGCGCGGCGCATGTCGCGGATCCTGGCATCACCCGTGACGATGTGGATTTCGATCGCCTATCTGGCGGCTGCGTTCTACGTGACGCTGACCTGGTACCTGCCGCAGCTCTCCCACTTCATGCCGAAGCGGATCGAGCAGTGGATGTATCCGATCGACAAGACCGATCTGGACGTACTGCGCTTCACGCATTTCCTGGCGCTGGCCGCGCTCACCGTGCGCTTCCTGCCGCGGGACTGGCCGGGCCTGAAATCGCCCCTCCTGAGGCCGCTGATCCTCTGCGGCCAGCACTCGCTGGAGATTTTCTGTCTGGGCGTGTTCCTGGCCTTTGCCGGCCATTTCATCCTGGCCGAGGTGTCCGGCAGTCCGGGCATGCATGCGCTGATTAGTCTCTGCGGAATCCTGATCATGTGGGCCATGGCCTGGGTGATTTCGTGGTACAAGCTGGTGGCCGACAAGAGCGGTTCCAAAACCAAAAACGCCGCCGGCAACGCCGATCTGGCGGGAGGGGGCTGATGAAGGCGAAGGTTCTCCTGAGCCTGATCCTGCTATGCGGTGCACTTGCCGCGCCTTCCGCGCGCGCCGAGGATAATGCTGCGCCTCAAGCGCCCGCAGGACCTGCGGCGTGCGAGGTGCCGTCCTACCTGCTCGCCACCGAAAGCAAGCTGCCGAAGGTCGCCGAGGCCGTAAGCAGCGAAAAACCCCTCGAAATCCTGGTCATCGGCAGCCGGTCGACCACCATCCCGTCGTCGGAAGAAAGTTCTTACCCGGCCCGGCTTCAGGCGGTCCTGAAGGAGAAGCTGCCGTCGGAATCGGTGCATGTCTCCGTAGAACTACAGAGCAAGAAGACGGCAGAAGAGGCCGCATCCGGCTTCGTTAAGCTCATGGAGGCGAAAAGGCCTACTTTGGTCATCTGGCAGACCGGGACCGTGGATGCTATTCGATCCATCGATCCCGATGAGTTCCGCGGTGCCGTCACGGATGGCGTTACTGCGCTGCAAAACGCTGGGGCCGACGTTATATTGATGAACTTGCAGTACAGCCCGCGGACCGAAACCATGATCTCGGTGCCGCCCTATCTCGATAATATGCGCGTGGTGGCGCAGGAGCATGACATCCCGCTGTTCGACCGTTTCGCGATCATGCGTCAATGGAATGATCAGGGTCAGTTTGACCTGTTCAATCCGTCGCGCGGGCCGGAGTTGGCGAAACAGGTCCATGATTGCCTTGGCCGGGCGCTGGCGCAGTTCGTCGTCGATGCAGCCCATCTCGGTCCGGCCCAGCAGCAAAACTGAGGTTTAGCGTAAATGAGTTCTTTCCGCCCTTTTGGCCTGACGGCATGGCTGGCTGCGCCCATAGCGGCCGCGCTGCTGATGCCTATTGCGTTGTCACCCGCCCACGCGCAGGCCGTGGCTGCCGCACCAACGGACCCGCAGGCCGCTAGTCCGGCCCCCGCGCCGCAGGCCACGACCACCGCGACCAGCCAGCAAGAATCTCCCGGACAGCGCGGGTTCACCGCGCGGGCCATCGACAAGGTCAAGCAGGTCGCCAAATCTGCCGGCGACATCTTTGGCCGTGTGCCATGCCTGCCGCCGAGGGGCAGCGCGAAATCGATGGGCTCGCTGCCGCATGTCGCGGGCAAGCTGGTCGCGGGCAAGCCGGTCGTCATCGTCGCGTTCGGTTCGTCGTCGACGGCAGGCTTCGGTGCGAGCTCGCCTGATTTCAACTATCCGAACCGGCTTGCCGCGCAGCTCCGCCGGCAATATCCGACCGCCGACATCACCGTCATCAACGCCGGCGTCGGCGGCGAGGACGCGCCCGAGATGATGAAGCGCCTCCAGAAAGAGGTGATCGACGTGCATCCGGACCTCGTGATCTGGCAGGTCGGCACCAATGCGGTGCTGCGCAACCTCGATCCGGGCGACACCGCCAAGCTCGTCGAGGACGGCATCACGCGCATCCAGGCGGCTGGCGATGCCGACATCGTGCTGGTCGATCCGCAGTATTCGCCGCGCGTCACCGAGCGCCCCGAGAGCGCCGGCAAGATGGTGAAGCTGCTCGGCCGCGTCGCGGAACTCCGCCACGTCGGTATCTTCCCACGCTTCGAGGTGATGCGCGACTGGCACGAGAAGCAGGCCATTCCGGTCGAGAGTTTCGTGATCTCCGACGGCCTGCACATGAATGATTGGGGCTACGCGTGCTTCGCGCAGCTCCTCGGCGACGACATCATCCGTTCCGTTGGCCAGATCAAGCTCGGTGTCAACGTGCCTGCGGACGTGCGGACCTACCGGCCGATGTAGCTCCATTGTCGTAGGGTGGGTTAGCGAAGCGTAACCCACCACTTCTTTCGACGAGTGGAGAACTAAAGAGGTGGGTTACGCCCTCGGCTAACCCACCCTACGATTTCGAGTGCGTGGTTACGCCTTCTCCAGCGCCGCGGTGAGATCCTCGATCAGATCGTCGGCATGCTCGAGCCCTGCGGAGAAGCGGATAAAACCTTCGCTGATGCCGAGCGCGGCGCGGTCTTCCGGCTTCAGGCGCTGGTGCGTCGTGGTCGCCGGATGCGTCACCAGGCTCTTGGCATCGCCGAGATTGTTGGAAATCTTGGCGAGCTTCAAGGCATTGAGCACGCGGAAGGCGGCCTGCTTGCCGCCCTTGACCTCGAAGCCGACCAGCGTCGAGCCGCCGCGCATCTGCTTCTTCACGAGGGCCGCTTGTGGATGATCGGCGCGGCCGGGATAGACCAGCCGCGAAATCTTCGGATGGCTCGCGAGCACTTCGGCAACGCGGGCCGCGGTGTCGGTCTGCGCACGCACGCGCACGCCGAGCGTCTCCAGCCCCTTGAGCAGGACCCAGGCGTTGAATGGCGAGATCGACGGCCCGGTCTGGCGCATGAAATTATGGACGTGCTCGGCGATGAACGCTTCCGAAGACAGGATGACGCCGCCGAGGCACCGGCCCTGGCCGTCGATGTGCTTGGTCGCGGAGTAGACGACGACGTCGGCACCGAGTGCCAGCGGGCTCTGCCAGATCGGCGTCGCGAACACATTGTCGACGACGAGTCGCGCGCCGCCCTTGTGGGCGATCTCGGCAATGGCGGGAATGTCGAGCACGTCGAGCGTCGGATTGGTCGGGCTCTCCAGGAAGAACGTCTTGGTGTTCGGCTTGACCGCGCGCTGCCACTGGTCGAGATCGAGGCCATCGACCAGCGTGGTCTCGATGCCGTAGCGCGGCAACAGATCCTGCACCACGTAGAGACACGAGCCGAACAGCGCCTTTGATGCCACCAAGTGATCGCCGGCCTTCAAGGGCGCGAGGATCGCGGTCGTCACCGCGGCCATGCCGGTTGCTGCCGAGCGGGCGGCTTCGGCGCCTTCGAGCTCGATCATGCGCTGCTCGAACATCGCGATCGTCGGGTTGGAATAGCGCGAATAGATGAAGCCGGGATCCTCGCCCTTGAACCGCGCCTCGCATTCCTCGGCGCTTGCGTAGACGTAGCCCTGTGTGAGGAACAGCGCCTCGGACGTCTCGCCATATTGCGAGCGCAGGGTGCCGGAATGAACCAGCCGGGTTTCGGGACGGTAAGTAGCGGGCGACTTCGACATAGGTACCTCCGACATGACCATTGATGCGAAAATGGTCACAAAAAAACCGGCCTGGATATCTCCACTGGCCGGGATCACAGAGGTCCCCGGCCTGTTTAGCGATTTATTTAACGTGGCTGCAAGCCGGCCGGCTCAAATCACCACGGGATAAGTCATGCTCATATTCCGCCATGGCCTTTTCGTCAAGGCATGCATCGGATAGCGGTAAAAGGTTCGTTTTACGCATTTTTGGATGCGTTTTGACCCGAGATGAGGACCACCGGTTGACGTTCACGGTCGCCGCCGACGCCAATGGTATCCTGCCCGACCGCATGATCGCGGCGATGGCAGATGACGGGCTCATCCTGCCTGCTTACGACTTCGTCGAAAGCCAGATCCAGCCGGCGAGCCTCGATCTGCGCCTCGGTGATATCGCTTACCGTGTCCGCGCGAGCTTCCTGCCCGGGCCCGGCGCCACTGTCGCCGAACGCATCGACGAGCTGAAGCTGCATGAGTTCAGCCTCACCGACGGCGCGGTGCTGGAGACCAATTGCGTCTACATCGTGCCGCTGCTCGAGAGCCTCGCGCTGCCGCCGGAGATCGTCGCGGCCGCCAATCCGAAAAGCTCGACCGGGCGGCTCGACGTCTTCACCCGCGTGATCGCCGACGGCACCCGCCGTTTCGACATGATCGGTGCGGGCTATCACGGCCCGCTCTATGCCGAGATCAGCCCAAAAACGTTTCCGGTACTGGTGAGCGAGGGCTCGCGGCTCTCGCAGGTGCGCTTCCGCACCGGCGATGCCATCCTCAACATCGATCAGCTCGAGGCGCTTCATGCGACCGAGCGCCTCGTCGACATTGACGAGGCCGATCTCACCGGTGGTGTCGCCGTCTCCGTCGATCTCTCCGGCGAAAAGGGCGGCGGCTTCGTCGGTTATCGCGCCAAGCGCCACACCGGCGTCGTCGATGTCGATCGCCGTGCCGGCTACGCGGTCGAGGATTTCTGGGAGCCGATCTCGGCGCGTCCCGACGGCAGCCTCATCCTCGATCCCGGTGAGTTCTACATCCTCGCCTCCAAGGAAGCGGTGCAGGTTCCGCCGGACTATGCCGCGGAGATGGTGCCGTTCGATCCGCTGGTCGGCGAATTCCGCGTGCACTATGCTGGGTTCTTCGATCCCGGCTTCGGCTACGCCGGTGCGGGCGGGCAGGGGGCGCGCGCGGTGCTCGAGGTGCGCTCGCGCGAGGTGCCCTTCATCCTCGAGCACGGCCAGATCGTCGGCCGTCTCGTCTACGAAAAAATGTTGGCGCGCCCCGACGCCATGTACGGCCAGCGCATCGGCTCGAACTACCAGGCGCAGGGCCTGAAGCTCTCCAAGCACTTTCGGGTGTAGCCGCATTTCGTAGCCCGGATGGAACGCAGCGAAATCCGGGGCTTTCGCCAAGCAGGGTCCGGGATTACGCTTCGCTCCATCCGGACTGCTCCTCGGTGAAGGAGGGCGAAATGACAGATCAATCCGAACTCGACGCAAGAATCCTTGATGATGCCGCGGATGCGCTGATCTATTCGGATCGCGCGGGCACGATCGTTCGATGGAATCGCGCATCGAGCGCTCTGTTCGGCTTCTCGGCACAAGAAGCGCTCGGCCAGAACCTCGACCTGATCGTACCCGAGCATTTGCGCGCCGCGCATTGGAAGGGCTTTGAGAGTGCGACGTCGAGCGGCACGATGAAGCTTGCCGGCCGGCCCACGCTGACCCGCGCGCTGCACAAGAGCGGGCGCAAGCTCTATATCGAGATGACCTTTGCGCTGGTGCGCGATGTTGCTGGTGCCGTGCTTGGCGCCGTGGCTATGGCGCGCGACGCGACCGAGAGGGTCGCGCGCGAGCGCGCGGCCAAGGCCGCATCGCCGCCGCAAACTTCGTGATGCGGAATTGGACGAAGGAGCTGAGGCGCCCTGCATGAGCGTCCGGTTGCCTGTCACCGGGTGCGGTGACACACTCGATCAAAACAATGATCGGGAGCGAACATGGCCACCGCTTTGGACTCCGCGCAGGAAGCCCAGTGGAAACGCTGGCGTGCCATCGCCGATCTCTACCACGCTTATTTCACCGGCCTCATCCTCACCGTGGTGACGCGGCGCGGCACGGCGGATGCTGCTGAATTCGTCTTCCGTGTGTTTCGCCGCCAGCAGCAGGAGCGTTTCCTGCCAGGGCTCGACAAGCTCGGGCTGCGCCATCTGCCGCCGGCGGTCGCGGTCGCGCAATATCACTATCTCTCCAACTGGATCGGCGGCGTGCATGTCGAATACATGTATGAGAGCGATCGCAAGGCCTGGATCCGCTATCCGCCACCGCGCTGGATCTGGAAGGGCCCCGCGATCTGCGGCATTCCCGGCGAAGTGTCACGCGCGATGCTGCGTGGCTGGCACGTCAACAATGGCGTCGTGCTCGGCGACCTCAGGCTCGGCTTCGTCTGCACCAAGCAAAGCGTCGATGGCCAGGATGGGCTCGAAGGTTACTACTACGAATATGATGATCCCCTCGAACTCGCCCAGCGCCTGGTATTCGCGCGCCATCTCGAAGCACCACTGTTCGATGCGAACAGCGCGCCGGCACTGCCGGTCGCGAGCTGGCCAAAGCCGCGGCTGGAAAAAGCCTATCGTAATTACGCGATGGAATATGTCCGTACGGCCGCGCCCGTGATGGTGCAGTTGTTTGGTCCCGAGGATGCCGGATATTTGCTGCATCTGACGGGCAAGCTGATCGGCATGCAGAGTTTTGACGAGGCCGCGGCGGCGCTGGGGACGCGCCGCGGCGGCGCGAAGGAGTTTGCATCTTTCTTGAACGTGCTGCTCGCCGCGCAGGACGATGCGGCCGATCTTGCTGCGTCGGGAGGCACATTCGAAATCCGCCAGCAGAGCTGGAAGCTGATGGACGACGTGGCGGATTACCATCG
>NZ_JBBIAR010000043.1:0-79390 GCF_054185165.1 Bradyrhizobium sp. UFLA05-109
TACGGCTTCGACTCGCAGACCGGCGAGTACGGCAACCTCGTCACCAAGGGCATCATCGACCCGACCAAGGTCGTGCGAACTGCGGTCCAGAACGCCTCCTCCGTGGCGGCGCTGCTGATCACAACCGAAGCCATGGTCGCCGAGTTGCCGAAGAAGGCCGCTCCAGGCCCCGCCATGCCCCCGGGCGGCGGCATGGGCGGCATGGGAGGGATGGACTTCTGATCCAGCCGCGTCACGCCGAACAAGAAAATGCGAACCCCGGCAGCAATTGCCGGGGTTTTCTATTTGCGGCGCGCTCACATGCGTCGCTTTGGCTGGCCGCGAGCGACGAAATTTCTCCGAATATTCGAGAACATCCCCGCCTGCATCTTACGGAATGCGGCTCAGTAGACGTCATCGGCAAAGCCGGGAGGAGAATGACCTGTCGTCATGTTCTTAGGCCAAGACGGCGAAGTCTATAGTCGAGCTTTGGTCTACTGATCTTCAAAAGGCGCGCGGCGGCCGACACGTTGCGGTCCGCCTGGGCCAGTGCCGAGCGATAGGCGGCGATCTCCATCTCTGCAAACGACTTATCTGGCAACGATGCGCCTCTGCTGAGTGAGGCGGTGCTCTTGTCTTCAATTAACGGCGCGTGTCCGAGCCGCCCTTCACTGGTGAGCTGGATCGAGAACGGCGGAAGCAGCTCTGAGCCGCTGAACAGATGACCGATATCTATGGTGCTGCCGTCATCTGCATAGACGACACCGCGCTCTATCAGGTTCTGCAACTCGCGAATATTGCCGGGATAATCGTATTTGAGCAGTGCGTCGGTGGCACGACGGCTGAAGCCCATAAGGTGCCGGCCGTGCCGCGCGCAATAGATGCCGAGAAAATGCGCCATCAGGAGTGGGATGTCGTCGCGCCGCTCCCGCAGCGGCGGGATAGCAATCGGGAATACGCAGAGCCGGAAATAGAGATCCTGCCGGAAGCGGCGGCCGCGACCTCGACGGTCAGATCGACGTTGGATGCCGCCACCACACGGACGTCGAGTGAGATGGTTTTCGTGCCACCGACGCGTTCGACCTTACGCTCCTGCAGCGCCCGCAGCACTTTACCCTGCGCCGAATAGGTCACTGAAGCGATCTCGTCGAGAAACAACGTCCCGCCGGAGGCGCGTTCGAAATAGCCCGCACGCGAGGCGATGGCGCCGGTGTAGGCGCCTTTTTCCACGCCGAACAGTTCGGATTCGACCAGCTGCTCGGGGATCGCCGCGCAGTTGATCGCGACGAAAGGACCCGTACTGCGTCGACTCATCGCGTGCAACTGGCTGGAGAACAGCTCCTTGCCGACGCCGGATTCGCCGACGAACAGCACGGTGGCGTCGGTCGCGGCGACGCGCTCGAGCTGGCGGCGGGTGCGGATGAACAGTCGACACGCCGACCGCGACGTTGTTGTTGTCGAGTGCGGGGGCGGGGCTTTCATCGGCTGCAACCGGAACGTTGCCGACCGTATGCACTGAGCGGCTCTTCCATTCCAACCCAAAATAGTTGCGCTCAGGGGCATCGTCGCCCCAGGCATCCGCATGCTGACCAACGATGATGCAGCGGGATGCTCCCATGCCGGCGCATTCGATCTCTCGGAAGATTACCGGACTGCCGAAAAGCTTGGTGGTGTAGCCCGATGGATAGCCCACCTGCATCCAGCAAACCGGCTCGGTTGCGAGGCCGTAGCTTGCGACATGTTCGGCCGCTTCAGATGAATCGTCCCAATAAAACTCGCCGAAATAAACGCCCTTGTCGCGATCGAACTCGAAATGCCGCGTGGTGACCTTGACGAAACCCTCCAGCGTGTGAACGCGCGGTCCTGCGGCGAGCGCGTGAGTGAGATCCTCATTAGGAAAGCGCCTTTGTATCAGGGCCGCATCCCGTGTGCCCTGCATATAGCCAACACGCATGAACAGCGCCTTGGCGGTTTCGATGCCGAATGCGTCGATGATCTCCGTACGCAGGCGACCGAGCACCTGAGACTGCATCAGCACCATGCGCTGTCGTTAAGCCAGATGCGGCCGTCGCCGAGCGCGAAATGCAGCGACTCAGCAAGATCGTTGAATGTCGGAGCCGCGCCATTGTCGAGCTCGCTACTGGCGCCGCGTGTGAGAATGC
The DNA here is from genome assembly GCF_054185165.1 of Bradyrhizobium sp. UFLA05-109. NCBI lineage: Bacteria > Pseudomonadati > Pseudomonadota > Alphaproteobacteria > Hyphomicrobiales > Nitrobacteraceae > Bradyrhizobium > Bradyrhizobium sp. UFLA05-109. The sequence continues at coordinate 2,142 of NZ_JBBIAR010000043.1, forward strand.
GGGCGGCTCGGCGGGACGCTTCCGCCAGTGAAATCCGAGAGTCACGCTCCGCCATCTGCGCCTCGATTTTTCATGAAATGGTGAAATGTCTGGTGAAATGACTTTCATTATTTCACGAAAGCCGGACGATGGAAGGCTTATGACGTAGAGCGCGTAGATATTTGTCACCGTTCTGATAAGCACCTGTTTTATCGTGATTAATTTCAGAAATTGCTAGGCGGTCCTGGGGCGCAGGTATGGGCTGGCATCGGTCTTGCTGACTGCTGAGGCGTCGTGGGAGGAAGCGATGCAAGAAGACCGACCAACGGTCTCGACCATGTGTGCGGCACGCGTCACGGCCGCGCGGCGCGCAATGGCCGTCTTGCCCCTCTTTCTCCCCCGCACGGCAAGCCGCGGTCGCAACGACCGCACAGTCAATCGATCCGCACGATGCGGAGGGAGAATCTTTCGATGAACATGCAGGCTCGCGATTTCATTGCCGTCGAGCGTTGGCGCGGCAAGGCGTTTCTCGGCGAATGGTGCGCAACCGACGGCGGCGTGATGGAGATCAGCGAGGCGGCGACGCGCACCGTGCTCGGTTCGGTCGGCATCGCCGATCCGAAAGACATTGCCAACGCCGCACGCGAGGCGCGCCAGGCCCAGCCCGCATGGGCTTTGAGACTGCCGCAGGAGCGTGCAGCGATCCTCAACAAGGCGGCCAATCTGCTTGAGCAGAATGGCGAGGAGCTAATCGGTTGGATCATGCGCGAGAGCGGTTCAATCCAGCCCAAGGCTGCGATCGAGATCGAGCACGGAGCGGCCTTCGTGCGCCATGCAGCGGCGATCGCGATCGAGCCCAACGGGATTATGTTGCCGTCGATGGAGCCGGGGCGGTCGAACACCGCAAAGCGTGTACCCCATAGGGTAGTCGGCGTGATCTCGCCGTTCAACTTCCCGCTGGTGCTCTCCATACGCGCCATTGCCGCGGCGCTCGCAGTCGGCAACGCCGTGGTGCATAAGCCCGATCCCCGCACCGCGGTGTCCGGCGGCATCATCATCGCTCGCATTTTCGAAGAGGCGAGCCTGCCCAAGGGCGTGCTGCAAGTGCTGCCGGGTGGCGCGGCCGACGGATCGCCCACCGGCAGATGCTGCGCCTTCTCGGCGACCTTGCTCGCCAATGCCTCGACAACGCTCGCATGGGCAAGCACGAGACCGGTTGACATGCAGATCTGCCCCTTGATGCAGGAACGCGCCCCAGGCTGCGTTGGATGCTGCGACATCGATGTTCGCATCGTCGAGCACGATCAGCGAATTCTTGCCGCCGAGCTCGAGCTGCACCTTTTTGAGATGGCGCCCGGCGACCTCACCCACCTTGCTGCCGCCTTCTGCCGAGCCGGCGGGCGAGGCGATGTGCGCTGATCCCAACATTGCGATGATCTCCTTCACCGTCAGGCGCCGACATCGCCCTATCTCGCGCCGTTGAACGGCGAGCTGTCGAAGTTGCCCCCGACCTTGATTCATGTCGGATCGTGGGAACTGCTGCGCGACGACAGCATGCAACTCGCTGATCGGCTACATCAGGCAGGTGTCTCCGCCGAGCTGAAGATCTGGGACGGCATGTGCCACTCCTGGCAGCTGTTTGCGCCGATGCTTGACGAAGGCATGGCCTCTATCGAAGAAGCAGCAGTCTTCGCGCGCGAGCGCCTATCGCATTGATCCTTCAGGTGTTCGTTGCAGGTTCACAGCCGGCGGAGCATCTGCCTCAAATCGCGACTTGAACCGAATTGCGGTATTGGTGCTTGCGTCGCACGCGAGATGTCGGGCTTCATCAAGCTGGTCAACCGTTTGGTCAAGGAAAGCGGCAATTGCCAAGTTCACTATGCTAGAATTAAGACACAGCTCGCGCACCGATACGGGCCGCCATGATCGTGCAGCTGCAGCACGCGAACCCGCTCGATCCCCTCAAGGGCCGTGCTGCTTGGCCGTCTTCGCGAGCATCATGCGGCGGGGACAGTTCTGATATGGCTGCAGTGTCGGGGAGCGCTTCCGCCTTCATTCCGACCTTCCGTCTCATAACCTGAAGGTCATAGGTTCAAATCCTATCCCCGCAACCAAGATTTCAAAATGAAATCAACGAATTAGCCCGCCTCTGGCGGGCTTTTTCATATCCTACAAATCATTCGCAATCCGTTCGAACGAAAACCATTATTTTGCAATGAGTTAGAAGAATTCCGGCTTGGATTCCCAAGCTCTCCCAAGAATTCCACGGCACAAAACTGGCACAAAACGGCACAAAAATTTGTGCACCAAACCTGAATTGTTCATGCCGCCGATCGGCACGTGGATACGAGCCGACTTCGTTCGGTGTAAGCTGATACATCGTGAAAACTGGGCGCAATCAAACCTGCCCGTGTGGCAGCGGACTGAAATTCAAAAAATGCTGCGGAAGCTATGCCGCTGGCAACCAAGCGCCCGCGTCGGACCGTACGGCAGACATCCGACGTGCTTTCGAACAGCAAAGAGCAGCCGAAAGAATTCGCGAACAGCAACAGGGTTTCGGCCGTCCGATCGTTGCCTTCAAGGCCAACGATCAGCAGCTCGTTGCGGTTGGAATGACGCTGTATCATTCGCCAACCTGGAAAACATTTCCTGATTTTCTCGCCGATTATATCAAGCAGGTTCTGGACCCCGCATGGGGCAATGCCGAGTTGGCAAAACCCTTTGCCGAGCGTCACCCTCTTATCCAGTGGTACGACACCTGCTGTCGCTATCAGCAGAGCATGATCAAAAAGGCGGGTGAGCCCACCGCCATGACCGTCACCGGCGTCGTCGCCAGTTACCTCGGGCTTGCCTACAGTCTTTACCTCATCAAACACAATGTCGAGCTGCAGGAGCGTCTTGTTCAACGGCTCAAGATCGTCGAACAGTTTCAGGGCGCCTACTACGAGTTGGTGGTGGCAAACATCCTGATCCGTGCGGGCTTTGAGCTGACCCTGGAAGACGAGACCGACGGGAAGACCAAGCACTGCGAGTACGCCGCCGTATCAAAGCGCACGGGAAAGAAATATTGGGTCGAGGCAAAAATGCGCTCGGTCGCGGGCTTGCTGGGTAAAACGCAGCGCGATGGAACAAAGGATATGAATCCACTGAATCGCCTGATCCCCCAGCTTAATGATGCGCTCGCGAAACCGGCGGCGGATGAGCGCCTCATTTTCATCGATCTCAATACCGAACAGATCATCGATGCTGCCGGCAAGCCACCGTGGATTGAGAATGCCGCCAGGCGACTTGAGCAATATGAAAAGCGAGAACTGGCGCCGGGCGTGACCGCCTATGTGTTTGTGACGAACTTTGCGTTTCATCGCTTCCTGAATGATCAAATGCCTCTTGCAGCTTTCCCCTTCGGTCTTGGCTTGCCCGATCTAAACCGACCGGGCATGCGTCGCGTATCCGAGGCGTACCGACTGAAGCAAAAATATATCGACATGCACCATATTGGTGAGGCGATCCTGTCCTATGGTCGTTTCCCGACCACGTTCGACGGCAGTCTGCCATCCGAGGCACTTCAGGGTCGATCACGTGCCATCATCGGCGAGACATACTGCTTTGGTGATCCAGCGAAAGGCGGCATCATCGGAAGAGTTACAAGCGCGTGCGTCAATGAGGATGCCAGTGAAGCCTGCTATGCCATCGTCGATACGAACGGCAACTCCTCGCTTGTCAAAGAGTCGATGTCATCCGACGAATTGGCCGACTATCGCGCGCACAGGGACTCGTATTTTGGAAGAGTTAGGCCAGTGGCGCGGAAGACCGAAGATCCATTTGAGCTATTCGAGTGCTTTGTGGAGAGCCATAGCTCCATCACGCGTGAGCAATTGCTTAGCAATCTCGCGGGCTCTCCTGACATCGCAGAACTTCGTGCCTTAAGCCGTGATGACCTGCTTTACGAATACTGCGAGCGGATGGTGGCCAGTGCGATGGCCCTGCCGAAGGCGTCTTAGCGGCCTTTATCCTGCCCGGAGGGTCTGGGGGCTGAACTCGCAGGTTTCATAATTGACCGGCTTGAGAGCAATGATCTAAGCCATAGTAGGCTCTCACGATGTCAGATTCAGATTTAGATCGTCACTTCCAAGCGGTCTGGAACCGCGCATGCAATGCATCGTCGCATGGCACGGTGACGCCCGAGCTGATTCAACTTTGGGCTACGGAACGCGGCCTCGACGTGACAAGCGTGGAAGAGCGCGAGGTCGGGGTTTTCGCAAGGACTCCCGCCGTTGTGCTTACGGTCGGCGATGTCAAGGCATGCTTCCCGAAGATCCAACCAACCGGCGATCCGAACTGGGAAGCCCGGCGGCAAGCCGCCGAAGCAAAGGCTACGTTGTGGGAGAAAGTGGAGTGGTTCTCTCCCTTTTGGATTCCAAGGGACAAGACGGAGAAAATTCTTGGTGACGCAAGACTCCGATCGCGAGAGCAGGCCATCCAGCTCTTCAATTATCATACATCGACTTTGTACACCTTGTCTTTCCAGGCCGTCTGCATTGCGCAGATCTTGCCGAGTGCGCGGAGCCTGCAAGATGTCCGTGCCTTAGCGCGTGAGGCGTATCTCGCCTTCTATAGTGGCTATCGTGCCGCGAGTATTTCCGCGCTCATTCCGGCCATCGAAGGAGGTTTAACGCGGATCGTTTCCGGCTCGGAAAGCGAGCTGCCCATAGGCGTCAAGATCGATCGCGTCATCGATCGTTGCATTGAAAATGCGGCTCGACTTCACTATGAACGAATGTGGGTACCTCAGGATTATCTGACCAAGGATTACCTGCTTGGTCAGGACGAGCGCATCTTCGCGTTTGAAACTTTCCGACGTTGGCTGCAGAAATCGTTCTTTCAGAAGACGGGCGAGTATGACGGTCTAACGTGGCTCAATCGGCACATGTTCGCGCACGGAACCCACTCCGACTGGCAGGAATCAGGAAACTTCAGCCGTTTGGTCGTGGCCTTGGCAACACTGGCCTTGATTGAATCCTGGTACGACGAGACGCACGTCGTGTCGCTGTTCTTCCCCGAGATGAATGAGGACAGCACGCTGCTGTGGCAACAAGCCTTGTTCCAAGCCAATGCGCAGATGAGCCTCAAGCTGATCGAGCAGCGGCGCTATCAGAAACATGGACGGCTTGTGCCGGAAATGCCGACGGACGATGGTGCCCTTCTGCGAAAGGCACTCTTGTCTGAGGAATGTATCAAAGACCTTGTTCGTCCGTTGCGGGACGCTGGATGGATGGTCGAAGTTGGCGAACCAGATGAAAGCGGCCTTTATGTAAAAGTAGTGGCAAAGGCAGGTGGGCAGCAGTTTACCGTGGCTCTGCTGCACTATTGCGCGACGGAAAACAGCATTTATCGCAAGCTGGCCGAAACCTGCTTCGCAATTCTGTATCGCGGAGCGCCGTACAAGCAGCAGCAGTTTGCCTCCGGAATTAATGTCCACGTCGGTCCAGTCGCGGGGTGGCTGCCGCCGATCGCCCCCAATCGAAAATCGACTTGGCGGTCGCATCCAACATGGAGGCGCCTCCGACGACGGGTCACACGGGGCACGGATTTCATGAAGTCCGCTTGGAAAGCCTGGCGGAGCCGTGGCAAGGGCGCGTTTGGCAGTTGATAGAAGTGGGCTTCGTCACCCAGCAGCCCAGCTAGCTAGCCGGCTTTGCGGCCGCCATCGGGATTGGTGATCTTTTCCTCGACGATGCGTGCTTGGGCGACGCCCGACTGGACCAAGATATCGAGTGAGTTGAACAACTCATCGGCCCGGTCAACCAGGACAGCATGCGACGTGGCATCGTTAGCGAGGGTATGATCGAGCCAGGCGCACACGCGGTTGCCAATGTTCTTTTCTGCCCAGAAATTTCGGTCGACGCCGTACGCCGAGCACCAGGCCGTCATGACCTGAACCACGAATGGAATGAGCGCCCTGTCATGCGACGATTCGACCAAATTCAAGAACAGGCTCGCCAGATAGCCTGACGTCGGAGCTCCAACCACGAGGTCCGTCAGCGTTGCTATGGTCGCCTGCAAGCCCGGCCAATTGACGGGAATTGTCGGACGTCCCGTGTTAGCCCAGCGCGACGGCTGATAGAACATCGCATTCAAAGCGTCGCCGGCATGAGTTTCGCTGGTAAATCCTTTCTCGCGGCCCAGACGCCGATAGTTCCGGGCGCGTTTGATGCGGGACGCGAGCAATTCACGGACACTGGCGGGATTTTCAGGCTCTCGGGTATCCGTTGCGACCGTCGCGCTATCATACCCGCGAAGGAATGATGCCATTACGTCATGAAAGGCTTCGTCGTTGAAGCTCTCGATGCGATTTAAGAACAGGTCTACGGCTTGCGCGTGCGGCAGCGCGACACTCAACACCCCGATAAAATTGAAAAACGCGATGTTCCAAGTGTCGGGTCGATGGTCGCGCTCGCGCACGTCTTCGCCATGCGGGCCGTTCGCCGCGTCGGTCCAAGTCATCAAGTGGACGGCCAAATCCTTAACCCAGACAGGCACGTCGGTGATCGCGAAACGGATAAGATGATGCGCAAGCTTGGCGATCGCGTCTTCATCGACGTAATGACTTGGTAGCTCCTCGCCGTCATCGTCGTCTTCAATATGTTCATCGTTGCCTAGGCGAATGCCCCGACGCGGCGCCGTCCGCCACGATGCCAGCTCGGGCCATGACGGTTCCGTGCCTTCTCCGTCAAGCCAGCGCCGTTCGATAGCGATCGCGGCATCGATTGCGTCGCGGTGAAGGCGGTCATTCTCCTTCTGTCGCTCAAGACCTAGAACGCGGCGCTGATGGACCGCGCTGACCATGACGATGCGGATGATCGACCGCGGAATTCGATCGTTAACTTCACCAAGACGCAACAGAGTTTGAGCCAGCGCTTCCAGCACCGCAGGGTGTTCGTACCCAGCCAGCTCCAAGATCATATCGCGCGTCGTCGTGTCGCGATCTCTCAGGAAGAGAGAAATGATGCCGAGCGCGGCACAGGCCGTAGCGTTATATTCGATCTGATCGTTGCCACGATATTCGCGATCGTTTTGTGCCGATGCTGTCAGCAAGATTGGCCGTGCCCAGGTCAGGGCATCCTCGCGATCCGCGGCCTCGTAGTCGCGTGCCACCAGCGCAGCGGTCATCACTACCGCTCGCCGATTCCATTCCGCGTCGTAGTTGTCGTCGTCCTCGTCTGACTTCGGTTCGACTTCCAGAGGCTGCGCCTTTGCCCACGCGAGGGCTTCCTGGACGAGAGCCGGCGTGGATTTGTCAGGCTCAATAAGAGCCGACTGAATCCGAAGGCGGATATTCATCCGTTGAAGGCCAGCGTTTGCTCGCGAAGCTTGGTCTTCTCGCTTCTGCTGCTCCTCGGGAATTTCCTTGAACTGGTAGACTTCGACTTCTGCGCCGTCCGGCAACGTCCGCGTCACGGCCTCCCAATTGTCAGCCTCCATCATGCGAAGGGCGCGGGTGACCGTCAGGTGAAGCTCTTCGATCCGATTTGCACGCTCGTCGTCCTGACCACTGAGATCATCACGCGATTGTTCCATGGCCGCTCGGAGAAGCCCAAGGGTGCTGGCATCTTCGCGGAAGACGTAACGTCCAATCATGTCGGCCAGGCGCGTCCGTCGAGACGGTTGCGCATCGAGATCCACGCGAACGGCAGCCTGCATCTGCTGACCTCGCACACGAGGAAAGCGATTGACGCCAGAGATGTCGTGCCGGAAGCGATCCTCATCCAATTGAAGCAATCGAGGGTTTGCTGCCAAGGGCCAAGCTACATCAGCAGTCGCTTGCCAATGCGAGAGAGCGAGGTCAACCGCGACGCTGAGAAACGCAACGCTTGAGCCATTAGGACCAAGGATATCCTCGAGGACTTCCATAAACGGGCGTCCAGCCTCGATCTCGAGGTGGCCCCAGGCCTCAAGTGCTCTCAGTGCCGTTGCCGCGATCAGCGAGGGACCGGAGGCCCGCGCCCAGCGATAGACGGTTAGATCGCCTTCGAATCTCTTCGCTTTGCCCGGAAATGGGACATCGATTTGCGGAAACGGCCTTCGTTGTGCTTGATATTGCGCGCGCCGCCAATCCGTCGCGTGCTCGACGAGCCCGCGAACAAGCCGCAATCCGTCCTCGCGCGAGGCCTTCAAAACCGTGAGGAACGGACCGCCATCGGCTGGCGTATCCAGGAAGACATGCTCGTGAATCTCGAACGGACCGTAGTCGCGGCGCCGCCTATAGTAGCGGTCTGGATCATCTTTCTCGATCAACGTTCCCAGCACAAAATCCGCGTATGGCCCAGGTGCGGCTTCAGGCATGGTTCCGGGTGACTTGAGCAGGGTTTCCTGATCATGATGGTTGATCGGTCCCGCGTTGATGCCTGACAGATATCGTGCCGCGGCGGACGGGTTCAGGTTCGCAAAGGTGAACACGATCATTCGGATTTCGCTACGCACGTCATCCGCGTGATCAATGTTAAGGGATGGCGGAACTTCGCTGATGTCCCGATAGACGCGATGCCTCAATCGGGATTCGATAAGCGCGAGCCAGCAAAAAAGAACATCGACGATCTGGGCGTTGATGGGGTGGTTGTGACCTTGCGTCACGATCAACCATGCCTGAGACACCTTCACGGCATCCGGAATGATTTCGGGCGGCAACGACTTCGCCGATATCGCGAGCCAAAGCACGAGCGAAACCCAGGCCGGGCCTTTCGGTGCGATCAAGTCGCCCGCTCCGCCTGGAATGGATATGTCCGGCCTCACGCGCGCGATCAACGCGGCGAGCGGCTCAGACTCGACCGCGATCATTAGCCGGATGACTTCCCGCAGACGATGTCCGCCAGCTTCCAGCAGAACGGGTGTCAGGGTCAAAAAGTAGGTCAGGGCATCTTCCGAGCGCGGAAGCGCCAGCAAGATCGGCCGCTTCCAGCTTCCATGGCATCCTTCGCGCTCGGTGATCGCAAGCAATGCCAGCCAGCGTTGCCCGGTCGGATCATCAGCCAACCCAAGCCTCGCCGCGATCTCAAGGCCGCGTCCCAAAATGGTCGGCAGTGGCCGGTCCATCGGTACCGCCGCCAACAGGCCGGCATCTTCGTGGATCTGAAAGCCGATCGTCCAATCACGAAGCACATCGTGGCGGAACGTTATGCTTGCGCCTCGGATTTCCTCGCGCAGACTTTCGAGACGCAACAATTCGGCGACGGTCGCGGAATCGAGTTCATCGACCTTGAACGTCACCTGCGAGGGATTCGTGATCGCTTGCGCGCCGATTGCACGCAGCAGCCTCAAGCGCGCAAATCTCCGGTCGTCCTCAGATCGTCCGCCGCCGTAACGCCACCACAGGCGCGCGAGATCGAGTTCGGTCGCGATGCCGGCGTCCTGTCCGACACCAAGCTCGATCAGGCGCGACAGATAGAAGAGGTTTTCAGCAATTCCCTTTGCCGGATGGCCGTCGGCCAAAATCAGAGCAAGTGCTTTGTTCTGCGCGGACAGCTCGACTTTTTCTTCATCCGACAAGGCTCCGACCACCAAAGTGCCGATGCCCGCCGTTCGTACGCGCGCGGGAAGTTTGGTTTTCCAGTCATCACTTTCGACGCCGCAGGTTGCGACGACGCGCCAGCCCTGACTCCGGGCCGCTTGCGACAGCAGATCGGTGACGGTGGCCCACTCGCCCGGATCGTCGATCTGGTCGATGTTGTCGACGAACAGTACCGCTCCGCCACCCGTCCCAAGCTCATTGAACAGGTCCGCCTGCGAGCCGGCCCAGCCGATCGTGTGAGCCATCACAGCCCAACCGCCTGGAACAATCCTGCCGCGGCGCAAGGCCAGGATGCAGCCTTCCGCTTGCAGACGTACAGCGAGATGCTTCATGACCGCGGATTTGCCGACACCCGGCCGGCCTTGAATCAGTACCGTAGGATGCTGGTGGATGGCGTCGTACGCCCCATCAATCAGTGTGTTCCGCGCGAGGCGTACACCACCAACGGCTTCGTCGATTTCATCGAGGGCGTGTTCGGCGGCTTCCGCGAGGCGCTCATAGACGGGGCGCAGATAGGCATGCGGTGTGAGCCGAACACCATGCTGCTGTTCCAAGAGCGTGGCGATTGCAGGCCGATCCGTTGTTCCGGCCGCGCGAGCGCTGGCGCCGACATAATCAATGAGAACCGGCCAAAGATCGTTGACGCGGTCGGTTTGGTCGGCGCTAAGCATCCAGCGCAAATTCTCGCGCGCGCGATGTTCGTAATCCGAGCCTGCCGACTCAAAATCAAAAACCAGAATCTGGAAGCGACGAAGCAGCCGCCAAACCGTCTCGTCGTCTGTCGGCGCCTCGGCCAGCCCGAGGTTGGTACGAAAGACTTCGACGAAACTGCGCATGTCGTTCGATGCGAAGGACGGCCGGTTGATATGCGCGGCGAAGGTCGCGCCGTCGGGTAACTGGCGAGCCCAATGCAGGACTTCCTGGCAGGCTTGCTCGATACGCGTTGTCGTTCGCGCGATCGCCGCTGCCAGTTCGTACCGGCTTGCCACGAAATCGGGCTTCTGCGCCGCTTCCCAGATTTGTCCGACGACGTCTCGAAATTCGGTGTCGGAGGCGGTGAAGGTGAGGGTGCGCTTGACCTGGATCTCCAGCGTGGCTGGAGAGCCATCGCGATTGACCGCTTTAATGACCACATCGTCGAGAGGATGGTCCGCGACCCTTTGCTGAAAGGCGACGCTTCGGACGGCGGCTCCGGGCAGGCCACGGGGCTCGCCTCCCGACAGCAGCGGCAGAACGTAGAACGCACCAACCTTGGCCTCAAACTGAGGCCCAGCACCGCCCGTCGCTGCGGGGGCCGCGACTTGGGCTGGTTGATACGTTTCATTAGCCATGCGGCATTCTGTTCCGTATTTGTTCGATTTTCAACGCTTCTTCTAGTATTGTCCCCTTCGGCCAGGTTCATGTCTAAGCAAGTACTTGAAAAATAAGCGAGTTCTGAGAAACTATAGCTTCTTAATCGAGCCTTAATTCGCTTAAGGTAACCTATACCTTATCTATAGGTAGAAAATCTCAAAAAAGGAAGCTATATTTTAGTTCCATGGCCAAAATTTCTCTGAAATCAGAAAGGTTTTAGCATGACCGTGAGAAGCGCAGAAATCCTGTTCAAGGACGAGGTGGCCGGAACCCTTGAGGAAACCGCCACCGGAGGCTCGCGCTTTACCTATAACGCAGACTGGACCACCGAAGTCGGCTGCTGCTTTCCCGTCAGTCGGCGCGAGCACGAATGGAAGCAGGGTCTGCACCCCTTTTTTCAACATCTCGGCCCCGAAGGCTGGCTTCGCGACAAGCAGGCCCACGTTGCCCATCTTCAGGAGCAAGATGACTTCGGGCTGCTGTTACGCTTTGGTGCCGACTGTATCGGCGCCGTCAGCGTGCGCGGCAAGGACGACGCTGCGCAGAACCTTCCACCGGTGAAGGAAGTCACGGCCAGCCCCGGCCGAACAATCTCCGGCGTGCAGCGCAAATTGCTTGTCATAAAGGAGGGCGATCATTTCGCCCCAGCGGCCGCAACCGGTCCGGCGCCTTATATCGCAAAATTCAATTCCGAGCGGCTCGACAGCCTGGTCCGCAATGAAGCCCTAAGTTTGCGATGGGCTGCCGCTCTACTAGGCGCCGATGAGGTAAATACCTTCACGCAAGGGCAAGTTTCCAAACTCAACGAAGTTGGCCTTGTCGTCACGCGCTTCGACCGAACGTCGGACAATCAAAAGATTAGGCTTGAGGATTTCGCGCAGATACTCGTTAAGCCCCGAGGCGCCGACTTCGGCGGAAAGTACGACGCTTCGTACGAAGAGGTCGCCGCAGCTCTCAAAAAGCATTCCGTTCGCCCCGACATTGACCTCCTTAAGTTCTTCCGGCGCGTGATCGTTTTTGTCCTGGTTGGCAATTGCGACGCTCACTTGAAGAATTTCTCGTTGCTAGAAACGGAGCAAGGTCTTCGCCTATCGCCTGCCTACGACATCCTGAATACCGCCTTCTATGATGGCTACGATCAAAACATCGCGCTTTCGATCGATGGCAAGAAGCCCAATCTTGATGAAGTTGCGTGGCCCCTGCTGTCCTCATTCGGCAAAAGTATCGGGCTCTCCCAAGCGGCCGTCGATCAGACTCGCACTGATCTAAAGGCGCGCGTCAAGAAAGCCGCTTCCATTATCGAGCCTCCGCAAGGTGAGCCGCCGGACGGGTTCGTTCATCGTTATTCTGACATCGTGAGGGGCGCATGCCTGCGAATCCTGGAAGAGTAGAGCAGCTCAATTGGAAATCGGTCGTCGCGGAAGCGATCAGGCGCCGAAGGGCCGAAAAGCTGACACAAAAAGAGCACGCCGCACTTGCGGGCGTTTCCATTCCAACGATGGTCGCCTTCGATCGTGGCGAGGAGACGCTCACGCTTGCCAAGGTGTTCGACATTTTGCGCGTCGTGGGTCTCGTCTTTGAGCGCGATTCCAATAGCGTTCAAGGAGCGTTCGTATCGGAGGCATTCGCGCGATGGCGCGAACTGACCAAGAAGCTTCCTGACGATTCACCGGGGCGCTTTCCCGGTGGTTCGTACCAATTTGACTATGCGCTCGAAGGCGACCTTCCAACTTTCGAGCTGCATAAATTCAGAGACCTGCTGGAAAGGGCCGTCGTTCGGCACACGGGTTGGCCTCTGTTCCTGTTTCTTACCCGGCACGAACTGGCACCCTACGAAAAAGATGGCACGATTGAATGTTGGCTTAAGCCGACGGATGAGACGGGAGCGAACCGTCCCCTGGGCGATCCCGCCCATTGCGATTTCTGGCGCGTTGCGCCGACAGGTCGCGCCTTTCTCATGCGAGGCTACCAGGAGGATTCGCAAGATACGTTCGCACCGGCAACGATCTTTGACACGACTCTTCCGGTCTGGCGCATGGGCGAATTGCTGCTGCATGCAGCCGAACTCGCAGCGCTCATGAAACGCGACACCACGGATATAAAGGTCCGCATGCGTGCGCACTACATGGGCCTGACGGGGCGCGTCCTCCGGAATTGGGGTAACCCATCCAGCGACTTGATGTTTGAGGGTGGAGCGGCGCGAAGTGACGAAGCCCTGCTCGAAACCACTGTTTCGGTGGAAGACATCAAGGACAAATTGGCCGACGTGCTCCATCCACTCGTCGCTTCATTGTTTGAACGATTTGGCGTAAGCGGGCTGACCGTTGAGCGCGTTCGGGCGGAAGTGGAGCGCCTCACGTCGAATTCATTCCACTCCGTAAGGAGCTAAATAGCCGCCGACGAGGTTGGAGATCGATATGCTCAAAGACGGTCGCAATCTTCTTTCGCCAGATCCCTACTACGCCGGCTCGGCCGGCTTTGTCGGCAGCACGCTTGACGCCCTGCATGGCGATATGAGCGGCCTAGCGCTGCCTGACTACGTTCCCGAATCCGTTCGAGGCTGTCACGATGGTATTCGCAACGCCTATATCTACTCATACTTCGCCTACGATCTCCTGACGCTCGCCGCCGCCCAGACATTCCCCTGCCTTGAGTTGGCGTTGCGCCTGCGCATCGGCCGTCAGTTCGCGGGACGTACGACGCGCAAAGGAAAGCCCATGCGGCCTGCGATGCTTGGTGAGTTACTTGAGGCGGCCAATGCGCAAGGCTTGATTGCCGCCGATGTCCGTTCGATCACGATGATACGCAACATGTTCGCCCACGGCAGCGACACCGTCCTGAACGCTCCCATGTTCCTTCAGCCCTTTCGTTACGTCACGGCCATGATTGCCGAGCTTTTTGATCCGGCAAAAGCCTCGCATGTTCCGTAGACGCGCCGCCATGAGGATTCGCCCCGTATGACCGAAGCTGATCCAAAGACAAATATCCTCGGCCATTTCGAAATTCAGGGCGTCGACCATGCCGGCGGCCTGAAACTCGATGGGATGGCCACCGAACTGCAAATCTACTCTGAAGATTTTTTCCATCTCAAAGACGAAGAGATGGATTGCGTGCGAGGTGTATCGAACGAAGGTGTCAGTATCTCAGCACTTCACTGCGTCCCGCTCACGCTTTCGGGTAGCGCCACCTATCACGGTAAGCATCGGCACTATATCACGTTGCGTCCCAATTTCGTGACGCTCGGTCCTCGTCACCTTGAGCCAGCCGAGTGCGTGCTTACCTCGATTACATTTGGCTTTTCGGACGCGAATAATCTTTTTTACGATTGGGGAACGTTCGGAAGTATTTTTGAAGATCGCAAGCTGTCGTTTGGACAAGGTAGGGAACTCCTTCGTAAGATTAAGGAGAAGCCGCGCCATCGAAGACGTGGAGGCTGGCTGCGGCTCTACTACCACTGGGATCGAGGCCCCATCGTCGAAACAAATTGTGCGTTCGGTAAGATCAGCGTTTGGAATGCGACGTCGGGAAAATTTCCATCACCCAATGGCATCGAGTTGCGCAACAAAGTGCGTGTCACCTTGGAATTCGGGGCGCCCGTTGATCTCGACGCTGCCTTGAAGGCCATGTATCAAATGGTCTCACTCTTCGAATTGACGGCGCAAGTTCAGCAAGACATCGAAGAGATTAGTTTGCGGCATGCTCATGCTGAGGATCGTGAGGCCTCACTTTCGTTGCATGTCATGCATGCCGAGCACCGCAAGGCCGAGACGCTGCATCCGACGGACGCGCTTCTCAATGGCGGTCTGCAAGAGGACGAGTTCGCCAGGGTTCTCGCGCGGTGGATGGATACGACGGGTAGCCGCGATCCCGCTCGGCAACGCTTCATCGGAGGCTTCCGGCGAGGTTCTAACTACACCACGGATCGTTTGGTCGGCGCTGCGAATGCTTTCGATCTGCTGCCGTCGGATGATTTCATGAAAAAGGTGTCAGCCGAAATAACGAGCCTTGTCGATCAGCTCATAGGACAGGTGCGGTCCGCCGCTAAGGCAAGCGCGACGATCAACGAGAGCAAGGAGATGTTCTTAAATAATCTCGGTCGCATCGGCGACCTCAATCTACGTAGTAAAGTGTTGCAGCGCTGGTCCACAGTGCCCCCGTCTATTTCTTCAAAGCTTGCCGGTATGCCTGAGGCAATTGCTCACAGCGTACAGGCGCGAAATTTCTTCGTGCACGGCAGCGAAATCAAAACATCCAAGGAGGCTGCCTACGAGCTTGCGCCCTTCTTTACCGACACGCTTGAGTTTGTATTTGGCATATCCGAACTTTGCACCTGCGGATGGAATGCCGACCGGTGGGCGACCGAAAGCTACAGTTGGAGCCGCTTCAAGTGGTACATAAGCAATTTTTCTCAGAATATGGAACGGCTCAGCGGGGCGGTTGCTGAGTTTCGGGCGAATGCGAGTGAGGGAGGGGCAGGACGTGACGGCTAAGCGGAAGGGAGACCTCTTGGAAGATCTCGTCGCGATGATGCACGAGGTGCCGGGAGTTGTCGTCGAGAAACGGAAGAAGCTGCCCGTCTTGCATAGCAAGAACGGGCGCCGCCGCGAAATCGACGTTCTGATTACATCCAGCGTGGCGGGCTATCCGGTACGCCTTGGTATGGGATGTAAGAACGAGGCCAAGGCTCTCGACACCGCTGCCGTAGATGGCTTCATCCGCATTCTTGAAGAAGTCGGCATTCCTGTGCAGCAAGGCATACTTATCAGCGCCAACGGATATACGGCTGACGCGCAGGATGCGGCGAAGTCGCGGGGCATCAAGACGCTTGTCTTCGAAGGCCTAAGCGCGGACCGTCTCAAGCAAGAAATCAGTGCGGCGATGCAGTCCACGGTCTTCGTGCTGATAACCCAAACGGCTATCACCGTGCTGCCTTATGTCGAGGAACGCTTTGATGACAATCCACAGTTCGTCAATGCAACCTTAGACCTGCTCGATGAGCCATCCGGCCCGCAGTTACTTTCGTGCATCGCCTGGCTTTGGATGAACGGCGCGATCCCCCTGATCATTGGCCAGCATATCATCAGTCTGAAGTCGGCGCGGGAGGAGGCGACATGGCATGTCATGGCCACGACGACCGCGACCGGTTTGATTGCGTCCCTGCCAGGCACCTTCAGCCAGAGCGTTCTGCGCGATGCCGAGGCCGGGCAAGTCGAGCGCCTGCACATTTCCGCGAAGTTCGAAGAGATCAAGGGCCCGCTGACACTCCAGCCGGTTACTTCTGAGGAAACCTTGTCGGCCATCGCTTACAAGGAGCCGATGTCGCTGGTAACGCGGGTACGCGTCCCGCGGCTGGTGACCGACTTCGGCTACTGGCCTCCCTCCGAGGCGGCAATGCAGAAAGCGAAGGCCCTGTTCGACGCGGGCAAGCCGGTAGCTTTCGAAGACATCGAGACTTCAAATCTCGCGGATGCATGGCCGTTCGGGCAGCGTCGCAAATGACATTTTGTGGGGCATGCGACATCATGTTCAATATTTTTCGAAACTCGGGTTGCAATCTCGGCTGGCAAATTCCCCAAGCACTGAGCGAGCTGTGCGCAGCGCCTTGAGGGCTAGGGGGGTCGCTATCTCCTTCAGCGGAATCTCTTCTCTAGAGAGTTTAATGGCGAGACGCAGAAGAACGGCCATCGCCTCGCGAACGAGATCGAGCGTGGGTTCGTCGGCCCAGAAGTCTCCAAATTCGCGCTTGCGTATCTCGCCATGCCATCTGGAGTTCCTCGCATACACCAGTGTACTACCGAGCGTCATGGCCACGCCGTGCGCGATGTTGTGCCTGATCGTGAAGCCGTCGCGTGCTGACTTGCACCACCCTTCGAGCAGGGCCTTTTCGTCTCCCGGTACCAGGTCGGCTGCAAAACGTTCAAGCATTGAGATCAAATCGGTGATTACTCGTGCATCTGTTTCGGGTTTGACGCCTCTCGGATCGATGCGTCGGAGCCGCCAGAGCGCGCGCTCCAAATTATATTCGATGCTGCCAGCAAAGGTGATGATGGCGGCGAGCTTCTGGCCAATCGACGGACTTAGGCCGAGTCGTTGCTGAATGATGTCCGCCCTGCCGTATTCTTTCATTGCATCTAACATCGGAGGTGCTCCTTCGGCGAAGCTGCACGATATCGCGCGGCAGCAGTCGAGGGCTGGCGGGCCCGCTGCTAGGCGATACGACGAATGTAGCTTTGTCGGGCATTACTTTAGGTGGAAATAAGTCTCTTACCAGAGGCCTCTCCGTCGAGCATACCGTTCACTCATTCAGGTCGCGGGATGGAGCAGCCTGGTAGCTCGCAAGGCTCATTACCTTGAGGTCGCTGGTTCAAATCTGCTCCCGTAACCAACAATCCGAAATAGCGCGTTCGAAAGCTCTATCGCAGTCACCCTACAAGACATTCCCTGTCTCTTCGAATGCTCTCCCAGGTCGCAATGGTAAATTCGCGGGGGCTATTGCCCGTCAGGAGAGCGCCTATGTGGGAGCCGTTAACAGCAACGGGTGAGCGTATATACGGTCCCACCGCTGACCAGCGCGTCGAAGCGGAACGGGCGCAGGCCTGGGCCCATTACGCCAATGGGGGAGGCGGCGAGATCTCTTATTTCGACGGCTACAGATGGTATGAAATGGCCTGCCGGCACATAGCCGAGGACGAGGAACGCAGGCGCGAACAGTCGCGCTAGGCGCTGTACGGCCCCAACGCTTTCGCTCGCGGGAGTGGGAACAATGGGCTTCGTTCAGTTTCCGCCCGCGGTTGCCTTCGACCTCGCTTCGATCCGCTTCAAGGGTTTCCTGCCCTGCTCAAGGATGCTGGCCCTTTTCTGGCCCTTGCGTTCGAGCCTTCTCAAGGCCGCTCGCCGTAGCTCACGCCGTTACAAAGGTGCGAAGCTTAGATATCGCTGTTGTGCTCGAAATTGTCCTCGCCGGCCGCGCGTCCATGCCGTCTCCGGGAGCGATATTCCCTCGGTGGCAAGACGCGTATCTCCTGTGAAGCAATGAAATCCAGTAACACCGACTTGCGTACGCAAAGGATCGCGCCGAGCCTGAAAAACGGAAGCTGGCTGTTCTCCGCAAGATAATAGACCTTGCGACGATTGCGGCCGCGCTCGCGATCGCTCGTACCGCAAAAGAGGAAATCGGCAATCGCTTCCGCTCCTTCAAGTATGTCATCCGCGAGGTGAACATGGTTCTTCTGAGGCGCGGCGTTTGACTGCATATATCCTCCCAGCTGTTTGAGATATCCCTCGCGGTCGCGAAGGCCTTCAGAGATGGGAGCGATCGCTTCTACCTCGCTGGCGGGACTTTTCGTCGCCTGCCAAAAATAGGTAACCCCCTCATTCTTTACGCTCCCTCGGCCAATGAAAGCGCCGAACGAGCAGCCTCATTGTCTTTTTTTGGTAGGCTTAAAGCAAACATAAAATGTTGCATCGCAAAACGTTCCCGATCATTCCGCCAATGAGGACGGCTGTATGCTGGGCGAGTGCGCGCCATCTCGCCAAACGTTGCGAGATATTCCGGAAGATTCCGATTGCTGATCTCGATTCCGAATCTTTCCCGACGGCTACGCCACGATTCCCAATCCTTTCGGTCCTTCTTCGCGCACTCCTTCGCTAGCGTTGTGCCTCGAGCAACCAAGTAAAAAGGAGAATGTGATGAAAGTCGTTACCATCGGAAAGAGACTCGTGCCCGTTGAACAGGTCGCGTTTGTCGAGCACTTCGATCCCGCTGCCAACCCAGAGTTCAAGCCGGAGAAGGAGTTCAAGGCGCGCCTTGTTCTCCTGAACCGCGATATCGTTCTTTCAGAACAGGCCGTACAGGAATTTGCGGCCGAACACGAGCTGCTGCTGTTCGCGGAGGACTGCGTTGCGGTCAATAGGGCGATCCCCTTCCGGGTCGAGACCTTCGAGCCTACCGAGAGCTTCAATCCAGCGAAGCCCTACAAGACACGGCTCAAGTGGAAGGATCTCGCCGGCGGGGAGCAGAGCAAGCTGCTGCTCACCGTGCCCGAGACCGTCATCGGCGAATTGCTTGAGGCCAAGGCCGAA
The DNA here is from genome assembly GCF_054185165.1 of Bradyrhizobium sp. UFLA05-109. Classification (NCBI taxonomy): domain Bacteria; kingdom Pseudomonadati; phylum Pseudomonadota; class Alphaproteobacteria; order Hyphomicrobiales; family Nitrobacteraceae; genus Bradyrhizobium; species Bradyrhizobium sp. UFLA05-109. The sequence goes on from NZ_JBBIAR010000043.1 coordinate 21,121, forward strand.
CTGGTGAGGGCACCGAAGCGTCCTTCCAAGAAGCCCGGACGCGGTCGGAGCGGTTCGCGCAGGATGGAAGCGTTTCGTGGGTGACGCCGAATAGCAATAAGGCAAGCCAGGCGCCCCTGCTGAAAGTTCGGCAGGGGCGTTCTGCTTTGGTAGCCCTCAGAACTGAAAGCCGCGGATTGTCATGACGCGCCGGATATTTTCGAGGCTTGTCAGAGCGTTCAGTCGCTCGGAGGTGCCGGCCTCGCATTCGGGCAGCCCCTGCTCGATCTCGCTTGCGATCTTGCAAAGTTCATCGCGCGTCAGGTGCATCAGTTCGCTGATTGTCAAAAGTGGCATCTCGTCCTCCCATCGTTTTGACCGCGCCAATCGCGGTCTTGAAGGAAGGCCGCTGCGACGGAGGAGGCAGGCGCACCTTGGCGGGAACGAAGTGGACGAGCGCATTGCGCTTGCGCTGGATGCCGAGGACGGTGCGATAAGGCCGAAGAAGAGCGCGTGGTGCGGCTGGGTTGGGGGCCGCGTGATGCCGGCGAATGACAGCGACGCTATGCTGCGCCGATTAACCGGGAGCCATGCCCATGCGCAAACAGAAGCGCCCTGCTAGGCCGGCGAATGTTGTCGCCTGCTATATCCTTCAGATCGAGGACTGGGATTGGAGCTACAGTTTTGGCGTGAACGATCCTCGCTATGATGAGCGCCCCTACAGCGACTTTCGCCATATGCAGGTTCGCGCGCAGGTGATGCTGCCCACCAAGCTCAAGGCCAAGGCGGCAACGGCAGAGCTGACTTTCATGCCGGATGTGTCACGATCCCGCATCGAGGCGAAGGTTGAGCAGCACCCGCTCGGCGTCGGCTATCTGGATATTCGCGGAAGCAAGATCACCGGAGGCTTCTCCATGACGGCAGACGTTCTGGGCCCTCTCATGCAGATGCTGCTCGCGGGGCGGCTTCGCTTTCTTGTGCTTGACGGGATGACGATGCGTTACGGAAAAGCCCGCATTAGGCACTACAGATTCGAGGAGAGCATAGTTCTGGAAGAGTACCCGGATCATTAATAAAAGCCTCGGCCAGTCCTGGCGTAGATTGGGCTCTTGGGTTCTGGTGCAGCGCAGTATCATTCGTGCTTGAGCTGTAGTTGGCACACGTGCAAGCTAAACGCGTTGCAGCTTGGCTGCGCTCACATTCTGATCCTGAAATTATTGGTCTTCGACGTCATGGCCGAAAAGATAATGTTGTGCCGGCTCGTTTGGGCCGACGAGTACAAGTCGAAAAAGGAAAAGATGTTTCCGGGCAACATGAAATACCCGGCAACACACGGTTTTGCGCTCGAGCAGCTCAATTTTGCGGACGAGAACGGGACGACGTTTGGCTTCGTTGAGAACCGCGGTCAGAATTTCAATCTGAGCAAACTGGGTGCCCGGAAGAGCGATGTCTCCGCCCCCGGCGTCACGATCGTATTCTGCGCCGTCGACCGGCGGAGCATGAAGCTGCGTGTGGTCGGATGGTACGAGAATGCAACAGTCCATCGTGGATTGCAGCCGGCCAAGAGAGGCTCAATTCGCGGCGACTGGGAGTACTATTTCGAGGTCGCCACAAAAGACGCTCACCTGATACCGGCCACCGCACGCGACCTTGTCGTACCCACGAAAAGCCGGATCACCGACAAGGGCTTTATTGGTCAGCGCTGCGTGTTCTATCCGGCTGGCAATCCAAACTATGAGCGCTTCCTGCAAAGTTTCGAGTTACTTAGGGAGGATGCGCTTGCAGATAGTGATGGCGGCATAAACCAGGCCGAATTTCAGGAGGGCCAGCGCTCGTCGCGCGAAACCAAGTACTTCGTGCGAAACCCTAAGCTGGTCAGAGCTGCGAAAGATCACTATGGCACGAATTGCCTTGCATGCGGCTTTAACTTTGCGGAATTCTACGGCGATATCGGCGAGGACTTTATCGAGGTCCATCACAAGCGACAGATGGCACCGTAGGAGTTCGTTTCGCTGCTCCTCGAAGAGAGCCGCGATGAAAGCGTCAACACTCACCTTGCGTTGCAATGAAGCTCTTGATGTCGTCCGTCATCCGGAACCATTCGCGGTTGATCCGAGCCGCATCAAAGCGAGTGTGCAACTCGCCTTCGAGCGATTTCGGACCCGGGATCGTCAGGTGAATGGTGGGATCGACGTGCGAAGCCGTTCGCAATAGTTTCAGTCGCCGCTCAAGGCAAGTGGTGAAACCGATCTTCACGAATTCCGGATTGTCGGTGCTGATAAAGTAGACAAGCGATCCGGATTTGACCGGTTGGCTGTAGATCTCATTGATAATCCGTCGGCACTGGCGACGCACATCGTCATCGAAGCAATCCGTCCGCTCTGGCCGTTCCTCGGGGTACCCATAGGATAGGCGCGCTGCCACCGTTGCCTTATGCGCCAGCGGTTGGTCGGTGCCGTCTCCTAGACCTGCATACGCCTCTCGCGATGACTTGACGGAGGATACAACGTCGTCAATCGAATTGATCGCGCGCTGCCTTAGCAGTCTGTCGTCAAAGACCTCGTTCTCGTCGCTGGAGTCGGACTCTTCTAAGAGTTCGAGCTCCATATCGGTGGGATCGAAGCGAGCATAGAGCCACCGCCGCACGGTTTCTTTTTTTGCCTTCGCCAGCAGCCGCTTTGCCGCTGTCCTAGGCATATAGCGCAGATCATCGTTGTCGCAGAGGATGATCCAATCCTCTGGCAACGAATAGGGTGCGCCGAGATGCTCGAGAGTGCTAGCCAGTGCTTGAACTGCCTGCGTGTTTTCGTCCACTTCCAAGCTCCGCCAGATGAGGAGTCGAGCTCTATATTGGGGTAGCCGAATCTATCGAATGCTGCGTTTGGTGCCAGTCGCTGATCCGCTCACGTAGGCCTTGACTGGGGATAACCCGTAAGCGGGGTGCGTTCTGGAAGTCGACGAAATCTGATTCGCTTCGACTGCCACGACCCTCGGAATAGTTGCGGTGCCACCGGCACAAATAGAACTTCATTGACCCGGCTATGCGCCGTGGCAGTCTCGACGCGAGGGCAGAGAAAGCCTGCCTTCGGGGTATCAGAGCCTCTTGTCTAGCGGTATGTAGCGTTGCCGCAAAACGCTGCCTTTCGTCCCTATGGGCCGGGAGGCGGCGGCGGAGTCCTGCTTAGGCATGACTCTGGATGTCCAAGCCTCGCGGCCAAAGGCCGTCGCAGTCGTCTAGACACGACTTCTGAACTCCCGTGCTCGCCAGTGGAAGGTTCTCTTCCCGGTGTCTTTCCGAGCTTTCCGGAAGGGAGTTTCTGTGAAGCGTTGCGTTTGTATCCTGTCGCTATTCCTGGCCCTGTTCGCGCCCGCTATCAGCGCCGCCGATCAGCCGAAGGCATCTCCGAAAACCGATCCGCTCGGCGGCATGATCTTCTCCGGCGCCAATCATTGTTGCGTCGGCATCGGCACCGCGACTCCAGTCGCGCACCTCGACGTTTATCAGGGTGAAGTTAAAGTCGGCTCGTCAGGCGTCGGCTGCACGGACAAGAATTCGGGCTCTCTCCGCTACACCGACAAGCATCTTCAACTTTGCGACGGAACGAGCTGGCGAAATGTCAGCCTCGATAAAGCTGAATGAAATGGCCTAACGCGCTTCGCGCAGTAGTCGTACTGGCTGGCTTGTCGGTGGCCCTTTGTCCGAACCTGTCGTGGGCACAATATGCGAGCAGGCCCGGCTATTCGGTCGGAACGGCAGGTGCCGCATGCGACGGCACAAATATGCTGTACGGCTGGCCGGATGCCAACGGCAACATCCTGAAATGCGTCTCCAACGTCTGGCAGGCGCACGGCACCACGGCGGCCGCAGGCGGATCGAATGGCCAAGTGCAATTCAATAGTTCCGGAGCACTTTCGGGTAGTAGTAGCTTCGTGTGGGACAACACGAACGGTCGGGTAGGTATCGGAACGGCAACGCCAGCCAACTTGCTTACAGTCTACACCCCAACCACAACAGGAAAGGTCGATGTGCTCGATGTTGTTGGGAACGTCGGGACAGGCGGTAACAACTATCCTCGGATACGCATCGATAACGTCAACGCGGGGAGTTACAAATCGGCGCTCGGGTTTGGCAATGGCGCTGCCTCCCCAAGATGGGAGGTCGGCATCGACGCAAATGGGAGCGCTTCTCAGAATTTCTTCATCTACGACAATGCCGCTTCATCAACGCGGCTCTACATAGACGGTAGCGGCAACGTCGGCATCGGGACAACGTCGCCGAGTTACAAGCTGGTTGTCGATAATGGTAGCGGGGAGCTTGCTTTGTTCGGAGCTAACAGCACCGGTCCTACATATGTAGCCTTCGGTGCAGATAGCGTGAATACAGTTGGACGCGGCTTTTTTGGTTACGACTCAAATGGTGGAAATACGTTTGTTCAGGGCACTTTAGGCAAGGGTATTGAGTTCAACGTCAACAATTCGTCCCCACCTAGCGGGACCGCCATGGTAATCAGTTCCTCTGGCAATGTCGGCATCGGGACGACGACACCATCGGCGTTGCTCGACATTCCGGGAGCTTGGTCTAACGGCAATACGATTGGCCAGTTAGCGCTTGGGAGCGCCAACAATGCAGGCTGTTTGACCCTCCGGCGCGGTAGTGATGGAAGTCAGCAAGGCCAATTCTGTTACGCATCTCCAACCGAAGGTAACGAAATCAGAATCGTCGCCAATGGTGGCAGTGGACTCATGACCTTCTACACCGGCGGCGCAGAGCGCATGCGACTGAGCGCGACTGGCCTCGTCGGAATCGGTACAGCGACGCCGCTGAACAAGCTCGATGTCTCCGGCGGTTCGGTCATCGGAGCAGGTTATGTCGGCACCACCACCGCTCCCGCCAACGGCCTTATCGTTCAGGGTAACGTTGGGATTGGGTCGCAGGCAACATCCTATCCTCTGGACATTATGACTGGCGCCACAGACAATGCCCATCTTGCTTTGGGAGAGTTTTCTGGGAAAGGGCCGCTATTTCAGGTCACCCAACCCGGCTCGTCGAGCGGCTATCTGTATTTCGAGCCATACGGCGAAATAACAGTCTTTTCCGCTACGAATAGTTCGAATGCCACCCTCCAAATCCAAAATGGTGGAGCTGGATATTCAAGACTGCGCTTCTATGGTTCATCGAGCAATATCATCTCAACGAACGCAGGCGATCTGAGCATCACCCCGACCGGCAATACTCTGTTTACAAGCGGCTTTGTCGGCATTGGGACGACAGCACCGCTGAACAAGCTTGATGTCTCAGGCGGCGAGGTTATCGGCGCGGGCTATATAGGCACCGTCACCGCACCCACCAATAGCCTCATCGCGCAGGGGAATGTCGGGATCGGCGTCACGAGTCCAACATCTGCGCTTCAGGTCGCTGGCACGATCCAAGCGTCGTCTGCCGTCGATGCAAACGCAATATACGCCGTCACATACAATTATGGCTATGGCGCTGGGTCCGGAAATATGCATCCCGATTCCGGATCGAAAGCGTTTGGGCTGTATGCGGATAGCGCGAGCACCATTCTCGGCCTCTATATGAATACTTCCGGTCAAATCGGGATCGGTACGGCGTTGCCGCAGGCGACGCTCGATGTCCATGGCTCGATGTTCGTCGAGTCGAACAATGCGGGCTCGTCTACGGCGATCGACTGGTCACAGGGCCTCACGCAATACACGAGTGCGAGCTGTGGCGCCTTCACCTTTACGAATATGAAGGATGGCGGCGTCTATCAGCTTTTCATTGAAGGCACGACCACCGGCACGTGCTCATTCAGCCAGTCCGGCCTGACATTCAAGATGCCCAGCAACCACGGCGCGACGACCTCGGGCACCATGACGGTCTATTCGTTCAGCCGCGCCGGCTCTTACGTTTTCGTCGCATGGATACCCAGCTACTGAGGCTGGCGGTCCTTGTCCTTGCGCTGGCGCTGCCGGCCGGGTTCGCGCGCGCCCAAGTTGGCACGCTCGGTTACTGGCAATCGAACCAGACTTACCGCAACGGCGCGACGCTGGATCTGGACTTCGCAAACGATAGCTACTGGCTGAACGGTACTTCCTATAGCGGCATTGCCAATTTCATCACCGGCGCAGGCGCGACATTTACGCGCTCGGGCACCCACAACATCACGGCGAGCGGCGCGCCCTTCTATCTCGATAGCAGCCAGGGCCAGGTGTTTGTCAGCCGCGCCAGTTCGGCGACCTATTTCAACGGCAGCGGCGTGCTCTCAACCGCCGGCACGAACGTCGCCCGCACCAACTACACCTACAATGGCAGTTCATGGGTGAATGCCGGTACTCTCATCGAGCCGGCAGCAACCAACTACATCTTGCAATCAGGGCAGATCGGTACCAGCCCGTGGGCCGTTGATACCTGCAATGGATCATCTGCCGTTACGATCACCCAGAATGCCGTAACGGCTCCCGACGGGACGACGACGGCGACGCAGCTTGCCGGCTCGTCAGGCTGTGCCGGAATAGTTCAGTATCCCGATCTTGGCGTTGCCATGAGTACGGTGACCGTTGCGGGAAGCGTCTGGATGTGGGCTCCATCCGCCGTGACAGCGCGCCTCTGTCTGCTGGATGGCGGCTATGGGTGCATCAATGCTGCGAACGTTAACCTGACGACGACGCCGACGCGTTTCTCTCTTATCGCGATTGGCTCAACGTCCAACACTCATGCTGGGCTTGCGATCGATACTGCGCCAGTCGGCAGCACCGCCTCTAACACGATTTACACCTGGGGAGCCCAGATCGAGATAGGCTCAAATCTCACAAACTACATTCCTACCGGTACCAGCACCGCTTCTCGGTCGGCTGACGTGTATTCCGTCCCTAATGGCGGGACTTACTTCAACGGCGCCGGGGTGATGAAGAACGCGCCCGCCGATACACCGCGGCTCGACCACGATCCAACCGCTTCACCTTATCCCTCGAAAGGCGTGCTGATTGAAGAGAGCCGAACGAATTTGATCGGCAGCTCGAACGCCTTCAATACATGGAGTACGTCTAGCGGAACACCCAGCGCGACAGTGAGCGCTGTAGCCGCGCTCGATGGTTCGACGAACACGGCGTATTTGCTGACGAATGCAAGTAGTTCATCAAGCGCCTATTTCTATCTGCCGCTGGCGCCGACCGGCGCTTCAGGGACCACGTTCACCTTTTCTGTCTTCGCCAGGAGCCCAACTGGAACGGCCACTGTGAGCTTTGCGGGATTATCGCAATACTCAAGTGCGACGAATTCGAATGTTGGCGCGGGAAGCAGTTGGGCGAGATACAATGTGCAGCTGGTCACGAATACGACGAACGGTAACGTCTACCCCCAAATGGCTTTGGCGGCGAACTCGTCAGTCATGGTTTGGGGTGCTCAGCTTGAACAAGGATCGTTTCCGACTTCATACATTCCCACAGCCGCGGCCGCGGTGACGCGCGGCGCCGATGCCATGACCATCGGTACGACAGCTGCTGGCGCAAATGGCGCGTGGTACACGGCGGGGCAAGGAACGCTGCTGGCGAGCGGCATCATACCTTATGTCGATAGCGCGAATGCGCATCGCTTTGCCGATCTCAGTGATGGTTCGATACACAACATTGTAACGTTATCTGCGACAAACGGGTCAGACAAGGCGGCAATTATCAATGCCGATTCCGTTGTCTATACGCAGTCGTCTCTAAGCACAGTCGCAAACAGTCTTATAAAGGGCGCGATTGCGTACTCATCAAACGTGTATTCCGCCTTCAGTGGTACCGCATACAATACGGGGGCGGGCATCAGTATCCCTGCGATGACAGTACTTTCCGTTGGTAGCGGCCTTGGTGGCGGCGCTTACTTCCTTGATGGTTGGGTCAACCGCGTGACTTATTTCCAATCTGTGCAGCCGAACGCCAGCATGCCGGATTACACGCGTTGAAAGCCGGTCCTGCTGTCCCGATAAAGCGGGCAAGCCAATCTGAATTCTTCGTAAGGTTGCGGCGCGTGCGTTGATTAAAGCGTGTCGATGTTGTACATTGGTGATGCTCCGGGCTCGGGAGATGTGGCCCGCGAGTTTTGCGCCAAGGCGCCTTTGTTTTTGAGCATCTCCCAGGCGGCCAGCCTTCGTCCCTGCGGTCGCCGGTCCTGTTTGTTTCGCGAGCTGCCTCGGACGAGAGGCCCGGCTCATGCAAATCCAAAATCTTATCAGGCAGTTGCACGCATTTGATGCGCGCTGTCTCTATCCAATTTCAAAGGAGATCTTCAATGATCGTTCAAACCTCCAACTATTCTTTCAATCAGGTTTCGATGGAAGTCATCGGCGACGATAACCGCAGCGTGGTCCTCTGCTACTTCAATCTTCAGCAGCTCGACCGGTTCATAAAGACCCTCTCCCAGCACAGAGCAAACCTGGTCGCGGCAAACCAGCCCCGGCAAACCGGCGGCAGCCACGTTCAACACCGCGAGGCGGCTCCCGCGCATGCCGGGATGAATCCTGCCGGTAATACCGGTTGGGACGGCTGTGGCACTCCGGGCGGCGGTTACGGCGGGGGAGGCTGCGGAAACGGCCTCTAAGCAGAACTAGACTTGCCGGGGGCCTCGCGCCCCCGGCCTTTTAGGGCACTGGTCTGGCTTCCAGCTGGGAAAAGGGTCATCTCCACCGGCAACTGCGAACTTTTCTGGAATAGGCCGCAATCGATTGGCGGCGGCCGCAGGAGCGGCGATATCCCCGTCAGTATCGTCCTCGCAGCCGCTCACGCCGTCGGCAGCGAGCGCCCAACGCCTAGGCGAAGTTGTCCTTGAAAGTGGCCATGATCAGGAGCAGGTCCTTCCGATAGTGCTCGATCGTCCGCAGGCGATCCTGAGCGGTCTTGATATTATCAAGCACGGACTGAATCTGATTTGCACGCGCGTTGGCAAAATCTTGCGAGGTTTTGTCATCCCAACGATCGCCAGCACCGCAACCGCGTGAGCCAGTTGCGTTTACCGATTGCGTGAGCTTTTGGTCGTCGATGTTGACAGCGCCATAGAGCACGAGCGTGCAGGGAAACCGACGTTCGAACCCACTCGGCATTATCATTCCGCCGGACATGTTCGACCTGGCAGTATGAAGCTCGACCTCCGGGCCACGAGCGAAGCTCGCCAGCTTCGTTCGGTAGTCGTTGATGGTCTTCCTTTCCTGAGCGATCGCGTAGCCGAAGTTGCCCGGAGTGTCACCGGCCCAAACTTCCATCTTGGCCAACATCTTGTCGAGAAACGCCTTCCGCTCCTCTTTGGTGACATTCCCACTCTTCGCATAGATCGCCAATGTCAGCGTCGTAGCTGCGGCCGTCGCCGGATATACACTCGGGCCTTCCTCGATGAACAACAGTGACAGTTTCTCGGCATCCTCCCGCAGGTCCAACATCAGCTTGGGGCTGGGGTAAGGGTTTTGCACGTAGACTTGAAAGCGATTGACGTAAGAATTTGCCTGCTTTGCGAGCTGGTTTTTGTACTGTGTCTCGAGCGCCTCCGGTACGAACAACCGCAGATCACGGATGTCGGCGATGATCTGCTTGTTTTGCTCAATGATCTGATCGAGCTTTCCCGACGCGGACGCTTCCCACTCCGCGCTGTTCTTGTTGGCGCTGAAGCCCTGAACGGCTTTGATAACTCCCCCAATCACGGCGATTACAGTTGTCGGCTCGACCGCGGAAGACGAAGCGGGGATAGCCAGCGCCCCGCAAATCGTTGCTGCGGCAATCCAGCGAGCGGCAGTACGGTTACTCATTTTGACCCTCGGAAGCGCAAAGCATTTGACGACTACGACCGGGATGGAAGCATGCTCTTTCTGAACCGGTTATGAACCAGTTGCGGCAAATTCTCGCCGGGGATTCCGCAGCCGCGCTGGTGCATGATCACTTTCTTTGGCCGAGGACTTAGTCGGATGGACCTGGGAAACCACCCATTCCTGCGCGCGTCCGCTGTGCGGACCGGGCTCTACTCCACCCGCATGCGCGGGTGTCACCGAGCCCCGCAAGCGCGGGTCTCGGCCAAAGGTAACGATCCCTCGCGCCAGGGCTTATGTGCGCCTCGCCGGGGGCACTCGGGAAAGCGGCTCGCCTGCGGCGAACGCCATCACTGCCGCGTTCCCGGGTGCGCCTTTTAACCGGTCTCGGCGCTGCACTCGTTCCGCGTGCCCCTTCGGGTCGCTATGCTCACGCGGCCCGGGTGCCATTTCACGTGGACGATGCGCCGCTGGCGCACGCCTATTCAGGCTGAATACTGACCAATGGCCGAGTATGGCCCTCGTCAGCGAGGCAAGGGAGCATGCTCCAGTAGTCCTGCTGGGTTCGAGCTGTTCTCGCTGGAGTGATTTAATCGCCTGGGACGCGCTTTTGTCGTCGAGCACGTCCATTAGCTACAGCTCACCGCGCAGTCGAGGGGCTTGCGAGCTAGGGCTTGGCGAACCGCATCTGGGAGTGGGTTATCCTTGCTGTTCCTTATTGCCGATCAGCACTGGCGCAGTCTCCGGCATCAGGCTCATGGCCAGGAGACCGACCACCCCGGCCAACAAAAGATACCACGCTGGCGCCAGCGGATGTCCGGTCACGTGGAGAAGCCATGTAACCACGAGCTGCGCAGTACCGCCGAAACTTGCGATCGCAACCGCGTAGACGGTGGCGAATACACCGCCACGGATCTGTTGCGGTAGTGCCTCGATGAAGGTCGCATAAAAGGCCGTATATGGCACCGATCCGATCAGCGATAGCACGCCGAAGCCGAACAGCAGCGAGGACGTACCAGGTGCCTCGACCATCCAAAGGAAGGTCGGATACGTTAGAAGGAGTGCAATGAGTTGCGGGCCTATCATAACGGGCTTGCGCCCGTATCGGTCCGCGAGCCAGCCCCCCAGGAGTGCCCCAATGATTTGGATGCCATTGCTTACAACAGAGGTGGCGAACGCCACGGGCGGGGGCACGTGAAGCGTATTCTGGGCGTAGGTCGTCACATATTGCGTCACATAGGTCGAAATCGTGCCGCTCGCCAAAATCATCATGGCAAGCACGATTACGCCGATGTATCGGCGCGCCAATCGAAGATGGCCCGACTTCTCGGGATAGGCAGTGCCGCTTTCCGCTTGCGGGATCGTCTCCGGTAGCGTCCGGCGCATCCAGAATCCGAAGGGCAGGCAGATAACCCCGAGCAGGAACGCGATCCGCCAACCGTAAGCGTCAAGCGCCTCGGGCGGCATCGTCTTGCTCAAAATGAACCCGACCAGCGCGCCGGCGGTAGCGGCAACTTGCTGGCTCGTCGGTTGCCACGCGACGACCAAGGCCCGTTGTTCCGGCGGGGCGATCTCCAAGAGATAGGCCGTGGTAGGTCCAACTTCGCCGCCGAGCGCAAATCCCTGAACCATGCGCGCGGCAATCACGATGATCGGTGCTGCGAGGCCGATGGCTTCGTAGGATGGCGTGAGCGATATCGTCAGTATCGCGCTCCCCATCAGCGCAAAACTCAACAGCATCGCCGGCCGCCGGCCTATCCGATCCGAATAAACGCCAAGCACGATGCCGCCGATGGGGCGGGTAACAAAACCTGCGCCGAACGTCGCAAGCGACAGCATAAGGCTGCTATACTCGCTCTGTGTGGGGAAAAAGGTATGTCCAATCTGGATGGCGAAGAAACTGTAGGTGATGAAATCATAAAACTCCAGCATGTTGCCAATTGTGGCGGAGAACGCTGCCCTCCTTACGCTGAATGGTCTCTTTGCAGGCAAGACAAGTGACAAATTGCGTTCCCCTGATGGTGTGGACTGTCCGATGCTCTCGCGCAACGTGAGAGGGACATGTGGTTTCAAACTATGCGCGGGACGCTTTCTGCTCCATTCTGTCGATCATCACCGCTGGAGCAGCCTCGTCCTTGGGGTCGTTCCAATCCTTCATCCAGACATCGCGGACCGCAAGATTCCATCCATTTAGCAGCACGCTGGTATCTACTATGTACATAGCTATCCGAGCCGTCAGCAGGCAGACAATTCCAAAAAGAACCATTCCAATCATCACCCGGATCGTGACCTCCGTCCCGAAGGTATGGGTGAAAATATCTCTCAGGTCCGTAAGAAGATCCAGGAACGATACAGCCGCTGGAAATACGCAAAGGACAATGGTTGTTGCGAGCAAGGGGCGGGAATTGGTCGCAATTATGAAGAGAAATCGCTGCGCGACTACTTGATAAGCGTAGGCTAAATGGGCGCCGGAAAAAATGTCGCCTTGGGGCACAAGATTGAACTTCTTTGGAATCCAGTAGCCATTCCTTCTGTCTGCGTCGGATCTCACAAATGATTCCACTGCCAGATTTTCACGTCGAATTGCGTAGAATGTCCATGACAGGATCAAGACAAATGCCAAGTTGCCAACGATCCCGAGGTCGGTGACGTGAATCTTTCCAAACCCACCCGGAAAGGAAATCAGCCATTGCTCAGAGTAAGTCTTCTCTGCGAAATCTCTGCGAGCGTTGACCAGCGTTTTGCAGTAGTTGAGCCTAAATTCGTCCGATATGCCTACGTGTTCGCCTTCCACCGAAGAAGGCAGAGAAGCTTGTTTCAATACGTAGGCGTCGCAGATATTCTTTAGCAGTTGAGCATCACCAGGATTTCGGGAGTCGACAAGCGAAGAAATGGCGGCGTACCTTGCGCGATAAGTCTGGATATATCCCTGTTCCGTCGCGTATAGCGCCCAAAACCAAAGAAGAGCCCAACTCAAGGCAAGGAGAAAGGGTACGCGTGTCGCAGCGATGACGTCCGATAGTGCTTTGCATCTCGCGTCAACCAGCTTCCACACTACATCGCCATCAACCTTTGCTTTCTCAATTTTTGTTGGAGTACGCGCCATCTGAAAATGCCTCTAAAAATGCGATCCGCGAATTGTTTAACGAGCTCCGGGTGAATCTGCGCTACGCTGTTTCCGGATGAACGTCAGAATGAAGTCTTCATCGTGAGTCCTATCGAGTCTTTAGTCGATGGGAGCGGCGTCGTCCGTAGAGGAGGCGCCACCTCGTGGCTTGCTCAGCCGAAGGCTTACGGCGCCACAAGTGTGACTGCTGCGCCGAGCAACTTGTGACAGAGGATCCCCCACACGACGGCTTTAGAACAGGCAGCTCCCATGCGCAGTGTCACACGCGCCAAAGCCGTACGCAACCGTCACGTGCAAATTTTGTAGCTGGTCCGTCCTGGCGGATAGCAATTTGCGATGGCCGTAAGTTCGAGGGGGGTCGACTTTCACGTCGATACGGACCGACCCGTTCGCTGAGCCGGCGCCCTACCCGCATTCTTCGGCCGCTTCCGCGGGGTTAGGCTTAGGGCTCCGCCCTCGCGCGGCACAAGGGCAGTCCCTTCGGGTTTTGGCTCCCCCGCGCTTCCGCGCGGTCCCCCCAAAAAAGTTGCTGCGCAACTTCCTTCAACCCTTGCGCCTTGCGCACCCGCTGCTCGCCGCGAGGCAGGGGTTATGGCGGCCTTTTGCCGCGCACAACCCCAGCCTTAAGGAGAAAACAATGAGCAACAGAACCAAGACATCCACCGAAGCCCGCAACATCGTGATGGTGCCGCTCGGCAAACTGAAGAAGTCGCTGAAGAATGTGCGCAAGGTGCCGCACACACCTGCGGAAATCGAGGCGCTCGCCGCCAGCATCGCTTCCCTCGGCATGCTGCAATTTCCTGTCATCGAACCCGAACTCGGTCCCAAGGACAAGCCGACCGGCCACTATCTGGTCAATGCAGGCGAAGGACGCCGCCTCGCGCAAGTGCTGCGGGCCAAGCGCAAGGAAATCAAGAAGGACGAGCCGATCCCCTGCATTCTGGACACCGAGCACAACGCGACCGAGATCAGCCTCGCCGAGAACGCCATACGCTCAAACATGCATCCTGCCGACGAATACGAGGCCTTTGCCGAGCTTCACATGGAACAAGGCATGAGCGTCGAGGATATCGCTGCCCGGTTCGGCGTTACTGCCGCCGTTGTCAAACAGCGGCTCTCGCTCGGAGCCGTCAGTCCCGCCCTGCTCGATCTCTACCGTGCTGACGAGATGAACCTCGAGCAACTGACCGCTTTCACCGTTACGGACGATCATGCCCGCCAACAGCAGGTTTGGGAAACGCTGGGCTGGGACAAGAGCCGCCGCGCCATCCTGCATGCCCTGACTGAAGGACAGGTCTCAATCGGCGACCGGCGAGCGGTGTTCGTCGGCCTTGATGTCTATGAGAAGGCAGGCGGCGCCGTGATCCGCGACCTGTTCGATGAGGAAGGCGGTTATCTGGCCGATGCCGCCCTGCTCAATCGGCTCGTGCGCGAGAAACTTCAATCCGCCGCCGAAACCGTCATGGCCGAAGGCTGGAAATGGGTCGAGGTCGATCCGGAATTTGACTACCGCCGCACCTGCTCCATGGCGACCATCGAAACCGTCGAGAGGGAGCTGAGCGCCGAGGATCAGCAGAAACTGGAAGCCCTGCAAGAGCGGCTTGAAACCCTCAGCAGCGAAGCCGAGCAGGATGATCCGTCCGAGGAAACACTCAACGAGATCGAGCGCCTCGAACAGGAAATCGCTGCGCTCACAGAAGAGACCTTTCGCCCCGAAGATATCGCCCGCGCAGGCGTGTTCATCGCCCTTGGCCATGTCGGCGAAGCCCGTGTCGAACGCGGCTATCTGCGGCCCGAGGATGAGCCGCAGGAGGAAGGCGAGAAGGAGAGTGAGGAGGCCGAAGCCTCAGACAAGCCTGCCACCAAAGCCGATGGGCTTTCCGCTGCCTTGGTCGCCGAACTGACCGCGCACCGGACGGCGGCGCTGCGCAATGACCTTGCGCAGGCTCCCGAACTGGCGCTCATCGCGGTTGCCCACGCGTTGGCCGCCAAGGCGTTCTACCGCTTCGAGAACCTGTCCTGCCTTGGCCTGTCGTTCAATGCCACATCCCTTTCAAGCGCTGCTTCCGGCATTGAAGATACGCCAGCGGCTCAAGCGATTGCCGCGCGGCACGAGGATTGGGCAGCAAGAATGCCGAACGAGGGAAGGGCACTTTGGTCCTTTGTGGCTGCGCTCAGCATGGATGAGTTGATGTCCCTGCTCGCGCACTGCGCATCTTTGTCATTGAATGCCGTCCAGCGTCCCGGCGACCAGTCGCAGGCAAATTCCCTAGAGCATGCGGCGGCGCTTGCGCATGCAATGCCGCATGACATGACCCGCTACTGGCACCCGACCGTCACCGGCTATCTTGGCCGCGTCGGCAAGGATCGCATCGCCGAAGCGGTACGTGAAGGTGCTGGCGACAATGCCGCACGCCAGATCACAGGCCTCAAGAAGCAGGCGATGGCCGAACGCGCCGAGCAGTTGCTGGCCGGAACAGGCTGGCTCCCGCTCCTGCTCAGGTCCGGCGAAGTGCCCGAACAGGCCGCAGCATGATCGCAGGGAGAGCCGTTCGCGCCAACTTCCGCTTGATGAGTACATGACCTAGCCGACAACATTCTCTATGAGCTGCGTAAACAGCGTACAGAACTCCAGCATGCCAATGGCCGAAATGGCTGCTCGCCAATGCGGCGCGACAGCGCCCGGCCTCTGATCTTCGAACTCGAGTTCAACTTCCTCGATCGCCGGGCTGTCGGTTGAGAATGTCACCCGCCGATGCGCGATGGCATTGCGCAGGCGATTTCCAAGCTGTCCGAGCGTCTGGCAATGCTCTGCCCCCAGCGAAATATCCCAATGCGGCCAGCCCTGAGCTTCCAACTCCGCCAGGCTGAGCTTCTGAACCAGTTCCGCAAACCCCTTCTCGTAGGGGTAAACGACAAGGCCCAGCAATGAAGTTGTGAGTTGCGTGACGACATGAACAGCGGCGCCATGCTTCTGTCCTTCAACGACATAGATGAGATTCTTGCGCGATCGCCGCGCAAACTCCTCGGCTTCATTGCGCGTTGCATAGGGCAATGTGGCATTTTCAAGCGCAGCTCCCAGCAAGCCCAGCCATTCGAGCACAGCGTGAAGCTCGGTTTTTGCTTGCTCCTTGTCCGAGGGGTTTGCATGGGATGCGAAATGCTTCACAGCGGCATTCAGGTCCGCGAAGGCCTCTGTAACCGACTGAGTCATCTCCAGGCGGAATGACAGCCGTCGCAACTTCAGATCCACTTCTCGTTCACACCGGCTGAGGCTCAGTTTGCCGCTGGCGGCTTCTCGCAGCATTGCCGCGACTGCGTTCAATTCTCTGGCTATGGCCCTGAGCATTTTGATGGACCTCGCGGCTCCTGAAATCCTGCCTGCGGCGGGACTGAGCGGATAGCGCCCGGGCGACCGAATAGTTATGCCACGGCGTTGTTAGCCCGCATCGCAGATCGTGACTTTTGATTTTGAGTCGATCGCATTCCCTCGAAAACACCGGGAGTGTCAGTGTATCAGGGGCAAGCGTCAATGCTCGCGTTCAAGTTAGGCCGCTACGTACAGCTTCACGGAGACGGAAACGCGGGCGGATGGCGCAATGTCCCGCGCCCATCGTTGCCGGTTGCCGGCGCGGCAGGACGATTATCTTCCTTCTGCGAGGCGGCGATGGCGGTTTTCCGTTTCCTCGGGCAGCTTGAGCTCGCGAAGCTTTGAGAGAGTCTCCTCTCTGCCCAGATATCAACTGGCTCTTTCGAAACGTGGACGCGGTTGCTTTGCGGCGTCGGGCTCTACAGCTCGCCGAGCCCCTAGGAGATAGGATCGGCGGGTTCGATCGACCGGCGTGCATTGTCTCCCGCTGCGAATGGAAGGCTTGTAGTCATCCGACCAGCACTTAACTAGGAGCTAAGGCCTGCACCAAACCGTGGACCAGAACGCCGATGCAGCTCTTCCTTTCCAATCAGCCTGGCTCTGCCGAATGGGCCTACCAGGAGCTGGAGACCGGTCGGAGAGCGGTTTTCACGAATGTCAAACTTGTTCCGCTCTCTTATGCAGACCTCGTCAACGCAGCGAACGGTGACCGGCTCATCATCCCTCTCAATTGGCAGCATGCTGAAGTCGTTAGAAGTGAGATACCTGGAATAGAGCCGGGACAAATAGCATCGGTGTCGACGTCGCTGGAGACCGATTTCAAATCGAAAGGAATCGGTCTGGTTGCAGGTGGTTGGCTTCCATCCGGCCTGGCTGTTACTGCAGGCATGACGGTTTTGCTCGACCGTTGCATCGTTGTCGACCTTGTAGGGCGCTTCCGGAACGGTGAAAAGAAGAGGATTCAAGACAAAGATTTTCTCGACCTCTTCAATCAGACAGGGCTCCGTATCAATCCGGTCCTCTACACATTCGAAGGTAAGGCACAGGACAATCCGACACTCGCGGTGATGAGGGATCAACTCGAATGGGCTGCAAGGGCTTTACAAGTGGCGCTCCCCAAGGCGTTTATTGCCGCTGCTGACGAGTTCGGATTGAAAGGTGCAATCGGCCTCCTTCAGGACGGCCAAGCCAAAATGACGCGCGAAAAAGCCTTCCTTCTGGACATCGCGCCTCATTTGGCGGGACCGATCGCGGGGAAGAAAAGGGATGCGATTTGGGAACTGATAGTCGGGACGGCGCAAACCCATGGCGTGGAGAAGAACTCGCTTGTCGTTTTGGCGGCGCTGAGCGCCGTGTCGGTGGCCAATGGCAAAAGTCCTGCGCGCGGTTTGCTAAAGTTCAAACCGGCATATTCTTCGAAAGAAGCCAACAACGCCCTGGCCGATTTGCGCTCCATCAAACTCCTGATGGCTATGTTCGGGTTGATTCCCAAGCATCCAACGATGCTTTGTACCTCTGACAAGGACCTAGCGCTCTTTTGGTTAGGTATTGGGGCTTCAGGATTTACCAACGACGAGGGCCGCGCGAGCTGTCTTCTATCTCCGACCACCGATTTGTTGCCCGGCGACTCGCTTGCCAAGTGGAGCACGCTCGTAGGCGCGCATGGAAGCGCAAATGGCGGGTCAGTCTCCGCTTGACGCTACAGCACGTCGCCTTTGCACGCGTCCCATGTGAGAGGGCGCGTCCGCTCATGCGGACCGGGCTCGATGGGCAAGCTCGCCGAGCCCCCGTAAGCCAGCCGGGGTCTCGGCCCGTCGGGTAACGATCCCTAGCGCAAGAGGGGCGAATTTATCAGGCCGCTTTCCAGAACGGCGTCATAAATATGTCGATTGGCGTCGCGCCGCATTTTGGACAGTGCCACAGATTGTCAGCCATCTGCGCGGCGGCAAACGCGCCGTCGCAGTGGAGGCAATACCATTTGCTCGCTACACCCTTCGACAAAGGGTGTTGTGCATTGCCGTCCGCATCCGGCTTCGTCGAGCGCCGGGGCCAATCCGCCGCAATACGGGCACGCAATCTTTCAACGCCATCGTTGCAAATGGCGAGTGCCTTTGCCCTGAATTCCGGATTTAAGATCGGATTGTCGGCGCTTTGATCATAAACCTCGATATAGGGCTGTTCGGATGGCGCGTGCTCCAACAGAATGGACCACCAACCGATCTCTGCCATGACCACCTCGAAATCGATCGTGAGGATATAGGGACGGCCGTCGATGAACCCGTGCTCCTCGACTCCCTGGCCGATGCCCAACACCGGAATTGCCATCACATCGGCGTCGATGGTCTTCTCTGAGCTGGCGAGCATGTCAACAGCGTCAGGCTCGGGCCTCCAGCCTTTTTCCCATGCGGACACTAAAGCCTTCCAGTGTGGTTGGCCTAACTTGCCTGCGATCAGATCGAGCGCTTCGTGATGCGCAATGCGCTTCGCGCGCGCGATGCGCTTAGCAATTATTTTCAGTGATTGTAGTTCATTACGGAGTGTCATGGTCCATTCCTTCGATCACGGACCAGACTGCGTGCCCACTGCCAATCAAGTCCGCCCAAAGGGAAGGATCTTCAGAGCTGGTTTGGAAAAGCACCGCATTGCTTCGCGTGGTGGGCACACCGGCCTGTGCTTGAGGCCAATACAAACCTAAGAAGGTTCTCTCAGCCCGTCAAGCGAAGCGTTTCGCTCATTGCTAGCGCGTGCCGACGGCACCGGGCTCTACTCCACCCGCACGCGCGGGTGTCACCGAGCCCCGCAAGCGCGGGTCTCGGCCAAAGGTAACGATCCCTCGCGCCAGGGCTTATGTGCGCCTCGCCGGGGGCACTCGGGAAAGCGGCTCGCCTGCGGCGAACGCTATCACTGCCGCGTTCCCGGGTGCGCCTTTTAACCGGTCTCGGCGCTGCACTCGTTCCGCGTGTCCCTTCGGGTCGCTATGCTCACACGGCCCGGGTGCCATTTCAGCGGGGCGATGCGCATTCGCGCACGCCGGTCTTAAGGTGGGATCTAATTCGATGCAGGCCAGTCGTATTTTAACAGGAGCCGGTAGCCGTGCTCGGTCATCCACCTGGCGCGTGCCAGATGGCTGTCATAGGCCTGTTTAGCGCGGGACGGTTCGCGAGCGGCGTCGATATGCAGAACGGTCAGCGTCACCTCGCGCCAATCAGCCCCTTCCGCGCCGGCATCCAGCAGACGCAGATAGGTGATTGCGTGTTCGTGATCGTAAGGGGTGAGGGCAACCGGGTCGGCCGGCGCCGTGTCCGCGACGTCGGGATCGAGAGGGACCATTCGCATTGTCATTGAGCCTCGGGGATGTGAGAGCAGGCTCACTATTCTGCGCGATTGGCACGCCACGCATAGTGTCGTTTTCAGCACCACGCGGTGCGCCACCCCCACCACTCGCCGGGCTGTCGTAGAAAATCCTGCTCTTGGGACGCGCCGCGCGCGGCATTTTCTTTGAGCATTCTTTCGCCACTGCCGTGGCCGGTCGCTTAGGGCTCCGCCCTCGCGCGGCACAAGGGCGGGCCTTCGGTTTTGGTTCCCCCACGCTCCGCGCGGTCCCCCCAAAAATCTTGCTGTGCAAGATCCCTGACCCTTGCGCCTTGCGCACCCGCTGCTCGCCGCGAGGCAGGGGTTATGGCGGCCTTTTGCCGCGCACAACCCCAGCCTTGAGAAGAAAAACAATGAGCATCACCCGCGATAGTCCTTCTGACAACCGGACAGGTCCGTCAACCGCAATCGTTCCCCGCGAGACCGTAGAAATCATTGTGGGCAAGCGCAATCATGCACTCGCTCTCTACGATGAAGCGCACAAGGCACTTTCCCTGGCGGCGAGCGCCGTCGAGGCGGCCAGCCTTGCCGCACGTGCGGTATATTCCGGCGAGGACCGCTACAATCACCATCTCCGGGATGAAAAGGCGCGCTTTCTTACCCCGCCGGAGCTTCCGAATTTGGCAACTTACAGCGGTCAGGCTCGCCGGATGATCGATACAGACGTATGGAGCCATATCATAAGGATATGCGACCTCGAGCAATTGATGGACAAGCGAGCCAAAGACCAGTTGCATCAGCAACTCCTTAGCGATCCACCGGAAGCCACGGTTGAGAACATTTACGCCACCCTTCACCAGTTCGCGGAGGATGCCGGCACCATCTTCCGGCGCGGCATTGCGGACTGCTTCTCAAATCTCGACCGTCGCTTTCGCAGCCATGACGGCTTCAAGCTCGGCAGCCGCGTGATCCTCGCCCGCATGTTCGATGAAAACGGATGGTGGAATTATCACCGAAGCCTCGACGCCACACTCCTCGATATCGAACGTACTTTCACAGTCCTCGATGGGCAGCTCATGCGCGAGAGCTACACGGGAATCGTCGGAAAGCTTCACCACTCTCGGAATGGAGCATTCGGACCCCGACAAGGCATCGTGGAGTCCGAGTACTTCAAGGTCTGCGTCTACAAGAACGGAAACGCCCATGTCTGGTTTAAGCGCGATGATCTAGTCGAAAAGGTCAACAAGCTTCTGGCCGAGTATTATGGCGAGGTCATCCCCGATGGCCAAACGCCCGACGATGACGGAGGACTATTCACTGCCAAGACTACTCCCGCCAGGAATTACGGCTTCTTTCCCTCGCCCGATGCCGTTGCCGAAGTGGTCATCAACAAGACGCCACTACACAGGGAGAAGGATGACGCCCCATTGACCATCCTCGAGCCAAGCGCCGGGAGCGGAAGCCTCGCGCGGCGCTGCGCTGCGGGGCGAACGAGCTTCGAGCGACACAGCAGTGAACGGAGAGAATACACTTACCGCGCCGTCGTGGATTGCGTGGAGATCCAATCCAGTCTTGCCGAGGCGCTGCGTGGGGAGGGACTCTTCCGCCGCGTGCTGGCATGCGATTTTCTAAGCCTCAAACCTGACGCCAGTTCGCTCTACGATCGCGTTGTTATGAATCCGCCCTTTGACCGCGAACGCGACATCGACCACGTCATGCATGCTCTCACATTCCTGAAGCCCGACGGCTTTCTCATTGCGGTCATGTCGGCAGGCACGGAGTTTCGCGAAACCCGCAAGGCACGCGCTTTCCGTGAGCACATGAAACGACTGAACGCACGCTGGGATGATCTTCCGGCAGGCTCATTTGCTCCAGTCGGTACCCATGTTAACACGATCACGCTGCGCGTATGGAAGGATGGCCGCGCATTCCGATGAGGCTCGCCCGCGAGATGCCGCCCTGCTCAACCGCCTCGTGCGCGAGAAGATTCAATCGGTCGCCGCCCCCGTCATGACCGAAGGCTGGAAATGGGCAAGGTCGATCCGGAATTTGATTACCTTCGCACTTGCTCCATGGCGACCATCGACACCGTCGAGAGGCAGCTGAGCGTCGAGGATGTGGGCGGGAAGGGTTGGCTGCCATCCCTGTTTAGACCCGCCCCTCCTATGTTGCGTGTTTCCACCCGGCGTCGCTGCGATGACCTGAGCGCCTTCGGAAGCTCAAGGCCGCGTTACGAGACATTCCGCGACGCAATTTGTCGAAGTCGGATAGGATCGGCACCAAGGAGTCGGCCATGCCTCACGATCTCCAGCATGAAATCTGGAATCCCTTCGACGAGCGCATCGTCTCGGGGGATTGGTCCCGCGATGAAATCCTCGACATGGAGCGGGGGGCAGAGCTTGGGCCGCCTACATCAATGGAGGTGCCGGCGAGCCTTATCATTTCGACTATTCGACTTGGCCAAAGATGCAGGAGCGCTCGCGCTGAAAGGAACTATCGGTCTGCCGGAAATGGTGCCGACCCAAATAGCCGCTTCCAGTTTGAGCGCAGGCAGTCGACATATTTGGCTTCGACGACCTGCGGGCTATTGCCTGCCTGGACGGCGGGTAGCCGCGCCTCAAATACGCATCTGAATTCGAGGGCCGGCGGCACCTTGCCGACGGTGTCCGCCGACGTCTTTGCTCTTCGGGCGGTCAGCTTTGCCAAATCGGCTTTAGCTGCGGCATGGCCCTGTGCGGCAGCTTTAGCGAACCAACTTCGTGCCTTCTCCATGTCGGCCGGAACACCTAATCCGCCCTCGTACAACAGGCCAACACCATATTGAGCATCGCTGTTGCCTGCGTTTGCCGCTGCCAGAGACCAACGCATTGCTTCTGCATAGTCCCTCTTCGTCCCGATGCCATTCATGTACATCGTGGCGATCATGTATTGGGCTTCGGGGAGGCCCTGATCAGCCGCTTTCTGAAACCATGGAAACGCCGCCGCAGCGTTCGTGGGGGTGCCGATCCCATTGAAATGCATCCATCCGATACGGAGTTCGGCATAGAGGTAGTTGTGAGCGGCTGATCGCGCATACCATTGCATCGCCTGCGCATAATCAACCTTCGTGCCCTGACCCTGCTCGTACATGCGCCCGAGCATATACTGCCCTTCCGGCTCCTCCTGTTGCGCGGCCTTCATGAGCCAGCTCATGGCCTGAACGTGATCGACGGCGACACCTTTCCCATCCAGATACAATTCCCCAATCTGCGTGTTGGCCGCAGCTTTTCCTTGAGCCGCCGCGCGCTGGTACCAGCTCATCGCCTGCTGGTAGTCTTGGGGCACCCCAATCCCCTGTTCATAAATTGCGCCAACAACCATTTGCGCCGATGCAACGCCGCGCTCCGCCAGCGGGCGATAGTAGGTAAGGGCAAAGGCGTAGTCCTTCCGGTCCAACGCCTCCTTCCCTTTTCTTGCGAGCTCTTCATCCGACAAGGATGCGCCCTTCACCGAATTATCGGCCTGCGCGTGCACGCCCGTCATTGTCCAATGCGGAACGGCAATTTCACTTGATAGTAGGGTTCCAAGAAGCAGAGCCCAGCGCGGCGCCTGCTGAGAATTGAAAATGCGCCTCATCAAGGCATGAAGCGGAGCGGCGCCTGGAAGCGATCGAGGCCAAGCATAACAGAATGGCCGATAGTGTTTCAGACTGCCGAAAGACTCTTGATATTTGCTGGTGAAAGCCGATAGACTCTGAGGCGAGTTTTCTGCCGATTGCACGTTCTTCGCAGATTTTTAGGGGACTTCTCGTGCTGAAACACTATCGGCCATTTTGTTTCAGCCGAGGCGACGATGCGCGAGCGTCCCTATGGAAACGGAAGCCTGTTCGGTCCGGCCGGTAGCCGGAAATACCTAAACATCTTTGAACTTCGCCGCTTCGTCGCGGCAGCCCGCCGAGCACCTCCCAAAATCCGGCTCTTTTGCCTTGTGTTGCGTTGGACCGGCGCCCGCACTTCCGAAGTGCTCGCGTTGGTGCCGGGGTCAATAGATTTTGAAACCGGTGTCGTCAGCATCGTCACGCTGAAGCGCCGAAAACGTGGGGTGGTCCGGCAGGTCCCGATCCCGCCGTGGCTCGTCGCAGAGCTAGCCTCGGCCTTCAACCTGCGGGCGACGCAACGCGATCCGCGCCTTGCAGCCAAACGGCTTTGGCGATGGAGCCGTACGACGGCCTGGCGTTATGTGAAGGCGGTCATGTGCGGGGCCCAAGTCGTCGGAACGCAGGCGATGCCGAAGGGGCTGCGGCATGGGTTTGGCGTTGGCGCCATTCAGGCCAAGGTGCCGCTCACCCTGCTTCAGCGCTGGCTTGGCCATGCCTCTCTGCGTAGCACAGCCGTCTATCTCGATGTGTCGGGCGACGAAGAGCATGAGATCGCACGGCGTATGTGGCGCAAGCCATGCCGACGTCGATGAGCCGAAATGTTCCAACGCCTCTTGGACCGTATCTGCCCCTTCGCTACAGCAGCTTTGGGTAATAGCGACCCAACGCACGTCCTTTTCTTGTCTGCCTGCGGTCGGCGATCTCTCATCATCGCCGTTCAGCATGCAAGGCGGCGCTCGCCGTCAATAGCGAACGGTGCCCGCCTACGGCCTGCCTCCCATTACGCTTTTGACCGCTTCGCTCATTCCGCCTCGCAGGTCCGAACGGCAACGAGATCGCCAATCCCGGCAGTCTCACAGCCGAAAGGGACTCGCTATGAAGCTCTTCACCGAAACCCAACGCCAAACCCTGATCGCGAATGGTCAACGTCAGGCCGCAGCTAAGGGCACATCCGACGAACTTGACCTCGAACCCGTCGTGAAACTGTTCAACCCGTGCGGAGCTGGTACGTGGCTTCTTACCGAGATCGATCCGTCTGACGAGACCATCGCCTGGGGCCTTTGCGACCTCGGCATGGGGTGCCCTGAATTCGGAACGGTCAGCCTGATCGAACTCGCCGAATATCGCAGCCGTTTCGGCCTCGGTATCGAGCGCGACCTGCACTTCAGAGCGCACGGCCCTATCTCGGCTTATATCGATGCCGCAAACAAGGCGGATCGCATCGTCGAGGATATCGGCGGTTAGCGCGACGGGGGAGGCGATCGCCGAGCGCCTCCCTTCTACGCCATCTGAGACACCCCCAAATCGGCACGCGGCTTATGAGACGTACCTGTCAGCCCTGCTCCTTGCCCGATCCTCGCGCCGCGTGGGAAGCATATGCTGCGACGGTTGCGGATGCTTCTGCTGCTGTCTCTTAGTGTTGGCCGCGACGAATTGTTCGAGGCCGGAGCCCATGAGCGCGAGGCCCTGACAGCCAATGATAGCGGCCAGGATATCCCAGAACCACGATCCACCATCGGGCCATACGAGCCGAATCGCAAAGCCCACCAGAAGACCCCCAAAGCCAAGCCAGATAAGGGCCTTCACGATGTTGCCAATATAGAGTGTGATGTTTGCGGCGCGCACGACAGCTTGCATGTGAGCCTCCCTTTGTGATCTGCATGATGTTTAATGCTCTGGCGACTTGGGAAAACGGCGCGCTTCCTGCTCCTCGATATGTTTGAGGAGCGTGGACTTCCGCGCATAGATAGTCGCGGTGCCGAGATGGAAGGTCGGTAACCGCTTCCGCGACACCAGGTAAAAAACCTTGCGCTGATATTTGGCGTTGCCATAGAGGAAGATTGCGATTGCGCGGGCGCCCTCTAGGATGTCCTCGGGCAGTTGGTTGGGCTGGTTGGCAGACATGTGTGTCCCCTTGATTGCGAGATGACTGGCTAGGCGGCAGGCGGCGGAAGATGGCCGTTAAGGGGTGATTTCCTCGGGCGGCCTCTCTTCCTGCGTGGCTCGGGCGCAGGTGGCTCGGTATCGGGCGGCTCGGGCTCAGGCCGCTCGTCCTTCTCGACCTCGCGCGGGTCCTCGCGCGTCGGCTCGTGCGGCTCGAACAGCGCCGCGCCCTGACGGGCCAGTGCCGTCGTCCGCCGCAGATGGTCAAGGGCCATCGCCGCCGCATATGCCGAGGGCACATAGATCCAGTGCGCAAGCACCGGCGCAATCTCGATGCCGAACGCGATCGCCTCGATGGCGCCCACGATAACAAGCCGCAGCGGATTCTCGCGCAGGATTTCGGAGAACGCGGTCACGCGGCCCAGAAATCCGTCACGCTTCGGCTTTCGGTCGGTCGAAGAATCCACCGCCTGCTGGATGCCCGTGTTGCGGTCCTTGATCAGCCGGTCCAGATCAGCCTTGAGGCCGTCGAGCCGCACGTTCTCTGCCGTGCGTTTTGCCTCCAGCGCGGCAAGCTGCGCCGCCCCGTTGTCAGTGGTTGTCGAGGACGTGGCCTTCGCGTTTCGGCTCGCGCGCACTGTAGTCCGGATGACATTCTGCTGAAGGACAGCGATCTGGCCATCGAGGTTGTGGGTCAGCGCCGCCTGCTCATTGACAGCACGCGTGGCGCGGGCGATGGACGCTTCGTAGACGGGTGTTGCCTGCGCAATGACCGCCCTGTTCTCCGCGAGATAGTCGCTCTCGATCTTCGCTCCGATGTCGGCTCTGTACGCCATCATGCTGACGAAGAAGGCGACAGTCGCGCTGGTGGCCACGGCCTGGCCGATCCGAAACGTCGTCACGATAGCTGAGACGTGCCCGCCGAGGGCGGTGCAGCGCAGCCCCGCTCTCCGGAGCTCCTTGAGGCCAATCCGGTGCAGCGGAAAGCGGTACAGGCAGCAGACATCGGCGACGCCGACGAACAAAGCCGCACCGCTGCCGATCGCAAACAAGGGAAGGCTGAAATGCCCGTCGCCGTAGAGGGTGTGCGCGATGAGGGTGAAGCCACCGACGTTGCTCAGCGTGCTGCCGACTGAAATCAGTCCTCGGCCAAGGATATCGCCGATCTCCTTGGGCGCAGCATGGTGGGGCAGCTGCGATGGCGTGGCACCTCCGGCTCGTGCAAGCAGCCGAGCGAGAAATCCAAGTTTGACGAGCCCGCTGTCGTCGGAGAAGGCGCTCGGCCCGTCGCCGGGGTCAGGATTGTAGCCGTTCGAATGGATGGACATTGCCTTGGTCTCCGTTGAGGGAGACCGAAAAAGACAGCATGGGGCGGGAGTAACTCCACGAGCCCAAGTCCACCTAAATTTCCCCGAATATACCGGGCCTTACCAGTGCCCACCGGTAAAGTTACCGGTCTGTACTGTAGCGAGGCTTGGGACCCGGTAAACCGGCACGCATCAATAAAAACAGTGGATCGTAGGGGCCGGCACTTCGGGCACGAACTGTTGCTCGCTAACGTTGTACGATTCAAATGTATTTGGGACAGATATTTTATGGCTGGTAAGGAAGCCGAACAGCAGGCCGCTCAAATCCATGGTGCGGTCATCCAGATCATACGGCAGTTGCAGAACACGCCGAGCATCAAAGAGTCGCAACTCAAGGAATTGTTTAGAAAATACGCGACGCGCAATGCTGAGAAGATTCCCGAAAAGTTCAATCCAGCAACGTTCGAGTGCTGGGAGCTTATCATCTTTCGCGGCAGCTTTCAAAAGGCCAAGAAAAACGGCATCAAGCAAACGCATCTCAGTCGCATCGAGGATACGCTTCGCTATCTGAAGCTGCTACCTGCCGATATCGTGATGGGTGAAAACACCTGGCCGAAGTATCTGAGCGAGATCCTTGGTCATCTCAAGAAGCAACCTTCGAAGCCGCAGGATGACCAGCAGGATCGCAATCCGGAAAAGGTGAAAGCTGCACTCTCGCTTCTTCTCGGGATGAACAGTCGGCACTACAGCGTCAATGATGCGCTGGTCGGGGAGTATTTTGGCTATCGCCGCAGCTCGACGCGCGGCCGCATCGTTCGTTTCTATATAAAGATTGATCCCTCCGAAG
Source organism: Bradyrhizobium sp. UFLA05-109 (assembly GCF_054185165.1). Taxonomy (NCBI): domain Bacteria; kingdom Pseudomonadati; phylum Pseudomonadota; class Alphaproteobacteria; order Hyphomicrobiales; family Nitrobacteraceae; genus Bradyrhizobium; species Bradyrhizobium sp. UFLA05-109. The sequence goes on from NZ_JBBIAR010000043.1 coordinate 48,579, forward strand.
GGACGGGACTACTAAGTTTCACTAATCATTACTTTCAGGAGCCCGATCATTGGCTCGTTAAAGGCTGCGGGTTCAAGGTCGATGACCTGACTTATCTTGTTGGCCAAGCTCATCCGGCGGACGACGAATCCACGAGCCTTGGTCTCAGATATTTTGTGCTGGAGAAATTCCGCAGGCTCGGCTGGTTTGTGGGCCTCCTGAATTCAATGGATAAGCATGGGCGCCCCATTGCGTCGCGAATCGCCCTGATACCGGCCGCTCAACACAAACCGGTGCGTCGCAACGACGGCGTAATGCTATCCCAGGACGAGGTCCTGCAATTCATTTCGAGCAAGAATCTGGCTGCTGATGATCTAGACAGTCAGATTGAAGTGCCGCGTCCTGCTGACCTCAATGGACTCCCGGTCTCGATCTTGATCCAATCGCTTATCTGGAACGGTACGCTACGCACGCTGCATGGCGCCCGCGCCGAGATACCTGATAAGGCCAGGCGCAAGGAATACGAGGATGTCTTCGCATTTCAAAGAAAAGCGCTTGAGAGCAAACTCAGCCCGACAAACGATATCGACTTTTTTGCCCGTCTCCTCGCCTACGATGATGTTCGCGAGGCAGTTATGTCCAAGCTACCTTTGCCATAAAGTGTTGGCCTTTCCGTCGCCTGATAATTCAAGTCAGATCAACGGGATAGAATGAAACTTTTGGAGCCGAATGTCCCCTCTGGTATGATCCTGTCAGAACAATCCCATGGGGGCATTCATGATCGAAGTGCACAAAATTCAAGATAGCCAAACCGGCGAATTTACCTTCGAGCAATATCTCAAGGACGGCGTGCTTCACCGCGATCCCAATGTCGGCCCGGCGCTCGTTCGTCGCACGCCGAAGGGTACTGGCATTCTGAGGGCGTATTATTGGAAGGGTAAACTGCACAGCCCCGATTATGGACCGGCTATCACCGAATGGAATGAAGGCGACATCATGCCCTGCAAGAAGGGGTGGTTCCGGAACGGCTATTTGCATTCTACGCGCGGACCGGCCGTTTGGTCCCTCAAGAAGGACCACGATGATGGGCCATTTGCACTGACTGATGCGTATTTCGTTCATGGCTACAATTATCGCGACCCCGACCAAGGACCGAAGCTTATCCATCGCGACTGGCAAACGGGCAGTACGACGGTCTGCCAATTCACCTCCAAGAAAAAGTTCATTGGTCCCAGTCCAAGCGAAGCGGCACTTTCAAAGCTCTTCAAGCGTCGCGCGGACCGGGCAAACTACGACCTGATGCCGTAAGGCATTTGGGAACGTTCCGTAGAGCATTGTAAGCGTCGGTACTCGCTCTTGTTCCGTCTTGCCGCAGAGCTAATCTGCCTGAATGAACATCGAATTCGTCTATGTGCCGCCTCGCATGGAATTTGATCCGCAGCTTGCGGACGAAGTCGCGCGCCTTGGGCGGCTCTCGCCGCCCGTGGAGGCGGACGATCCGACGCCACTCACGAGGCGCAGTCCGTTCGATGGCTATTCTCGTTCGCTAACGTCGGACGGCGGGATCTTGATCACTTACAAGGATCTGAATCGCAGTCTCGTCTGCAAGAGCTTGAAGATCTCTGCATGCCTTGCAGTCACGCTCCCGTTGCTCAGCCCTATCCTCGATATGCCGCTGCTTTCATCCACTCAGCTTCTCAGCGCTGCCGCGCTGGGGCTCGTCGACTGGATCATTCTGAAGTCGAAGGTGAAGAAGAGGCATTCCGTCGAAATCCGGCCCGATTGCATGATCATCGACCGTAAGGACATCTTCTGGGCGGAGGACATCGGTGACAACTGGCCCGAGTTGGTGCCGGATCAGGAAGAACCGACGAAAATCAGCATCTCCGGTATCTGCGGAACGCGGTACATCGAATACATGACTGCCAATCGCATCGATGACAACTGCCCTATGCCGGAAGTGCTGATGGCTCATCTGCAGGAGGCGATGGAACAGCTCTGGGGCCGACGCGAAGTAACCTTCGCATCGGCCTCCTAGACCTCACTCGCTCGCAAACATGGGGCGCAGGTCGAGCATGCCGCGAGCCGTCTGCATCGCACGATCCCGGATCATCTGCACTTCGGCATGCTCGAGCCGCAGCGCGGCCGCGGGCGGCATACCTTCCATCAGCAGCAACTGGCTGTGCCGTTGCCGTGAAAAAGCGGTGCGCAACTCAAACGGCGCAATCAGCTTTTCCATGCGACCCGCTGCGTAGCGCAGCGTCTCCTCGTCGCCATTTGCGAAGAATTGTAAAAGTCCGGCATTGCCGAGGAATGTTTCCCAACCGGTCTTGTAGTGGCGCTGCAGCTGCGTGATATCCTGAAGCACCACCCACAATTTTACGCCAAAGCCGGGGAAGTAAGCAGCCGCACGCTCCATGATCTCCATATGACCAAGAGTCGCGAACTCTTCCATCATGAAGAGGATCGGCGGACGCGTGCGCGGGTATGGCCCCATCCCTTCAAGTACCGTGCAGGCGAGTTGCACGATGAGCCTCAGCCAGCGCGAATGCTTTTCCATACGGCCAACCGGCAGGCACAGGAAGATGGTGGCGGGCTGGTCGCCGCGTAGCGCCGACAGATGGAAATCCGAGTGCCGCAAGATGCGCCGAAGCATCAGACTGTCGAGAAAGTCCGTCTGTGTTGCTGCTGTGCTGAACACGCTCCCACGCTCCGTCTGGGGTGTGTTGAGGAAACGGTTCGCGGCCCGCCGCCGCAATCCCGCCGAAGCGATCCCCAAGCGCTGCCATGCGATTGAGGAGCGCCTGCACGGCAATCTTGTTCGCATCGAAGTAAGCCTGCTTTTCCTCCTTGGACGCCTCGGCAAGCGCCTTGGCTGCCGCCACCTTCACGGCGTCGGCGAGCGGCTTGTATGTCAGGCACAACAGTTCACGCACCGTAACGAGATTACGTTCCTCCTCTTCCAACGATAGCGCCAGGAGAATGATGCCGGTCAGGAGCGTGCGCGCGCTGTCGTTCCAATGCTGCGAACGGCCATCTCCATCTGAGACAACGAGTGCGTTTGTGATCGATGCGACGTCATCGATCAGTGTGGGACTGTCAGGATCGAGCTCATCCAATGGATTGTAGCATGCGCTCGGCTCGCCTGATTGGCCGAATGGGTCGAGCGGATAGACCTTGTGGCCCATCGCCCGACGGAAATTTGCTGAGCGTGCGAGTTCGCCCTTCGGGTCGAGGATCAATGCTGATCCCGGGTAAAGATAGAGATTCGGTTCGAGGACAGTCGAGGTCTTGCCGGCGCGCGAGCCGGCGATCGTCACCATCGGGCGATCATCAAGATGCCCGAGGAACTCGCCACCCAGTTTGCCGACGATAATCTGACCCATCTCGAACCGGTAGCGCAGCAGCTCCGATGGCGACATCCAGTAATTGACGCGCTCCCGGTCGGCCTCCAGCCTCGGCAACAGCACACCGCGCGGCAAGGCCTTGCCGAACAGCTCTTGGGTCCTCGCATCGAAATTGGGCAGCGTCGGGTATGCCCTTAGCCGCACATCGCTCGCCAAAGTCCGCCACTTCCTTCGTTCACTTCTAAGCCACTCAAACATGGTCACCTCCGTTGTTGACCATTGACGGCTACCGTGAGGAGCAAGGTTCGTCGTTCGGAACGTCTGGGAAAGATCGGTAAGATCGATGGCGCTTGTTGTGGGCGAAGGCCGCGCCGATCATGTAATTTAGTTTTGCCTTGGCGTTCCTTGACGCTGCCGGCGGCGGTCGCCTGTTACTCACGAACTCCTTTCTGAGAAGCCACCGGGGGCTTGAAAGACGCGGGTTCTATTGTCCCTTCCGCCGCTTGGCCCATCCCTCAAAAAAGACAGAAGCCCTTTCGCTCACGCGAAGAGGGCTTTGCTTTTTTGACCTGACGGCAAGGGGAGGGCCGCGTCGTAAGGGCCAATGACGAACCGCATCAAGCCCCGCTGTGGGGCTTCTTTTCAGCAAGGAGAATATCATGAGCAATAGTCAACCGGCCTTTATCGCCTATAGCGTCAAGGAACGCGAAGGCAAACAGGCCATCTGGCGGAAAATCGGCGCAGTCTTCGCCCACAACAAGGGCGTAGGTTTCAACATCGAGCTTGACGCCCTGCCTCTCGGCGACCGCATCGTTCTGCGCGAACCGAAGGAAGACAAGGCCGAAGTCAAAACTGAAGCCGACAAGGGGGGCGCTCAATGAGCGCCCCTTACTCACTCAATACGCCTTCCAACATTCGCGGCTTGTCAATGTGGAAGCGTCTCAGAGAGTTATGGCGTCCCTACATGATGGACGGCGATGGTAGCCCGGAGCCGTTCACATGGGCCGCCAATGGCGGGTACGCAGCTTGTTTCGATCCCAACAGCGGACGCATCTTTGCGACTATCTGGAATGACGGGCACGGCAAATTTTACCCTGTCGTCTTTGTCCCAATGCGTTCGGCCATCCGGATCATCCGCTATGAGCCGGTGATGAACATTCGCTTGCGCGCGCTTCCCCGCATCGCCATCGAACTGTTGCGCTTGAAGTGCAGCTCGATGCGCGAAGCTCAATATGAACTCGAAATGTTCTTGATGTTCTGGGAAGTAGTGTAGCGCCCGCACATCAGATCAATGAAAGAGCTCGCCTGACAAGCGGGCTCTTTTTTTGTTTGCGCGGATAAAAATCGAAAATCCGGGAATGTCTCAGATTACAAATCCTTTCGGTACGAATGAGAAATGCTGAAGCGTAAATTGGGCAAAAGGTAGCGAGTTGTGTTTCGCGGACCGCGAAACCTCGTTTAGGGGCCAATTTGTATGGCCCCTAAAAACCCAGGACGCATGCGCTCTGCAAAGAAAGATAAAAATGGCCCGACCTCGATTGCCCAATCCACGAAATACGCAACTGAAGCTGTATTTCACCGCAGGTGAACTCGCCAGCATAAAGAGCCGTGCAGAAGCGCTCGGCATGCGTCCGGTGCATTTTGGACGGGCGGTACTGCTCGCCGGTGGACCTTTTGCGGTCCAAACCGAACGCGCGTCGAGTGCCACAGGCCAGATCTTGGTGCAACTCTCGCGGCTCGGTAACAACCTCAATCAGATGGTGCGTCATCTACATATGATGAATGACCCGTTGCCTGCCGATCTTGAACCGCTGCTCGCCGATATTCGCGCGATCCTTGCTAGGGAACAGAGCCGATGATTCCGAAAATCTCCGGTAGCGGCTCGTCCTTCAAAGGGCTCTCCGATTACCTGATGCACGATCCAAAGGCGCAGACGGATGAGCGCGTCGCCTGGACCCATACGCACAATCTCGCGAATGACTACGTGCCGGCTGCTGTCAATGAGATGTACATCACCGCGGAAAGCGCCGAGTGGTTAAAGCACCAGGCCGGCGTCCGCGCCGGCGGGCGTCCAACGGAAAATCCCGTCAAACATGTCAGCCTCAATTGGGCCGTCGAAGATAAGCCCTCACGCGAGCATATGATCAAGACCGGCGAGGATTATCTACGGCATATGGGCTGGTCAGACCATCAGGTCATCATGGTGGCACATCAGGATAAGCCTTATGCGCACCTTCATATGATCATCAATGCCATTCATCCGGAGACCGGAAAGGCGCTCGATGACAGCTTTGAAAAGCGCCGCAGCCAGAAATGGGCCCTTCTTTATGAACTGAAGCAAAATCGTGTGCATTGCACGGAGCGGCTGAAGAATGTCGGGGAACGCGAGCAGAATATGCCCCGCAATATCTGGATGGAATTTAAGCCGAACGAGCAGGAATTTCGTAAATCCGAGCAGCAATTTCTGCAAAATCCGGAAATTGAACAATATCGGCCAGAAAATCGGCGCGCGGCCGAATGGGAAATCTTCAAGCAATTCCAACGTGAAGAGCGAGATGAATTTATTGCTGAAGGGAAATCGAAATTCAAGCAGTTGCGGTCCGAGATTTATCGGGAAGTGCATGGCGAATTTCGAGAGCGCTGGGCCGAATATTATAAGGCCGAGAAAAATAGGACGGAGACTGCCCCTGCGCAGCTGGCCGCCGTGAAGGCAAAAATCGTCGCCGACGAAAAAGCGGCCCTTGAACCGAAGCGCGAAGCGGCCTTCAGGCAGCTTCGCGAGCAGCGTGACGTTGAGAGGGAAGCTTTGAATGCTCGGCAGCGGGAGGTAAAGGCTGAGTTCAGATCGCGGCTCGAAACCGGCATGGACAATTCCGACCTCTTTGCGGGTTTGGCAGCGAGGTCAGGCAATAAAGCAGCGATGCGTACAGGTTTTCGTGAAGCCGGGCATGAGGCGACATCGCGGCGGATTGACACCGTTGAGACGCCGTTCATTGGCAAGCTCATTGATGCTCGCCTCGAGCCGATTTCCAGGGCGCCATGGAGACCCGATGCCCGAAAGGGCCAAGCCAGGGAAAAGGATGCCGGCGACGCGGCGAAGCGCAGGACGATCGGTGCCGTAGGTGGCCTTGTCGACGGCGTCTTTTCCATGCTGACCAATCTGGGCTCGGCACGGCCGGAGCCTGTTTCTGCCGCGGAAAGGGCGGACCAGTTCCGCGAAGCCGCCGAAAATGCCCTTAAGCAGGAGCAGCACCGAGGGCGCGAAGAGGAGGACGCCGCCTGGCGCGAGCGTCAGAAGGTTCATACCCGAGAATGACCAAGGGGCCGGTCCAGCCACGACCGGGCCCCCAGCGAGCTCGGCACCTAAGGCGGAGGAACGAGACGTCCAAATAAGATCTTTATTGGCCTCGCGTGAGGGTCTGCCCGAGGAAAGCGCTCAAATCGAGCGTCCGGATTCAGCAATGCCATCGGACGACGGAGCGTTATTTGAGATCAATGCTGAGTTTCGACGGAAGTTGGCAGGGCTGCGCTTTCTGCCGCGCCACGCTCGCGCTGGGGCCCGGCGCGAAGCGCGCGAGTGGAGAAGGATTGCGCTTAAGGCCATCCGCGAAAGGCACGCCGGCGAACGGCATGCTGAGCATCAGCGGAGACAAGTGCTTACCCACTGTAGGGCGCGCCAGCATCGAAGTTTTCGCCCAGGATTATAGGATTGCGCAGGTGAATCCCGTTCGTCTAGAATCGATTTTGGAACGCGTGGGAATGTTTTGCAATGCGTGCTCCCATCGACAAGTTTTTTTGTGAAGCTCTCACTGCGCGCGTGTTAGTTTGTTTCTGGAGTAGCAACTATGTCGATCCGCAAGCGTACCTGGAAGAATGCTGACGGCAACACAACAACGGTGTGGATCGCCGATGTCGCGGACGCGACCGGCCACCGCGAGCGCCGCCAGTTTGAGAGCCGCAAGGAGGCTGATGCCTTCCGGATCGCGACCGAAGGGCAAATGCGCGCTGGTACCTTTCGAGGCGACGCATCCAAATTTACGATACAGGACGCCGCTATTGTGTTTCTCGAGTATTGCGAACGCCGCCGCCAGCGCCGCCAGCGTGGCGAGCGCATGACGACCAAGAACTACAGGGTGATGGAAGGTCATATCTACAATTACATTTGCCCCGACCCGAAACGTCATGAAGGGAAGAAGCGGCCAGCCAACCAGCGCGAATTTGACGGGGGTGTCGGCAGCATACGGATGTCGCAGCTCAGGAGCCGAGTCGTGACGGACTTTCGCGACCGGCTGCGCGAGACAGGTGTATCCGTAGTGACCACCCGCAAGATCCTGAGCACGCTCCAGCAGCTGGTTGGACATGCTGTCGGCCTTGACTGGATCGGCGTCAATGTCGTGAAGGGGGTCAAGGTAATCGGTCGGCGCGACGAAGGCGCCCGAAAGATCGTGCCGCCCAGCAAGGAAGCGATGAAAGCCCTGCTGAGCGTCGCCGACGACAATTTTCGTATCAAGCTCGTTTTTGCAAGCGCGACCGGCGTCCGGGCCGGCGAGCTGCACGCGCTGCGCTGGCGTCACTTGGATTTTGCCACGGATGAAGTAACGGTCGAGACCCGCGTCGACGCTTACGGCGAAGAAGACGTAGCGAAGACCGCGGCAGGTATGCGGACGATCCCGTTGGCTCAGCCTCTTGTGTTGATGCTCAAGGAATGGAAGCTCCGGACGAAGCGCAAGAAGCCTGACGATCTCGTGTTCCCGAATGAGAGCGGTACCTACACTAACCACGATAATATGGTGAAGCGTAAGTTCCTTCCCCTGTTCGACCGCGTTGCGGCGAAATACCGGGAAGAACGGTTGAATTCAGAGCCACCCGAGCGCTTCAACTGGCACGCCTTGCGGCATTTTGCCGTGTCGTGCTGGATCGATGCTGGCCTGAAGCCGAAGACAGTGCAGACTTTCGCGGGACACAGCAGCTTGCAGGTGACCATGGATCGCTACGGCCACCTGTTCAAGTCTGACGACCATAAGGAAGCGATGGACGCAATTGCCGCCGACATGTTCGGCTAGCAAAATAAATAGATTCCCAGTCATTTAGTGGCCGGCGACTTATGAGTCGCTACTTTCGTCTTCGGGGACCGGCGGTAGCGTGGAAGCCAATTGCTCCTCGATGTCGATCCCGTAAAGATATCCTAGCAGTGCGATTTGCTGACCAAAGACGGAACGGAGCTTCCCGAGCCCGAGCAAAAACTCTTCCTGCTGATAAAGGCCGCGCTGATGAAGCATTTGTTGGCCGCCCTCCTGCATCACGGGATGAGTTAGGAAATCGCGGCACGCGGCGCGCATCGCCCTGAAGGCTTCTTTGGCGGGCGAGTTGTCGCCAACGCGCTTGAGACCCGCCGTCAATTCATGGCGCATTTCAATAATTGATTTGATGACGTGATCGGGTTGCTCACTGACCGCACCGACGTAGAGAGCCCTTCTGTCTTCAAGCGACGTAATGACATCGCGAACCACTTGTCGCTCCGGTTCCGGCGCCTTGAAGCTCACGCCAAATCCGAAGGCGGAAACTCCACCCAGGCGGTTTAACAAAGATTGCGATTGCACTTTCGCGCGTTTTAATTTCATGGCCCTCGCTCCTTCTCGTTGCTACCATCGGTTGTCGGCTAAACCAATGGGAATTATGTATGGTAGAGGCGATCCCAGAAGACGTAATCGACTATGTCCGTGAAGTGTTTGCGGAGGCAAATCGCGAAGCGACGATGGCGTTAGCACGCCAGCCCGCGGCGCATGAGGAGCAGCTCGATTTTCAGATATTCGCGGCGCTCGACAAGATCGGCCCCCGATCGTTTGCTGGCTCTGGGGCTGCCATCGAGATCGATACGCACTGGCTAGGCGGTCGTCGGCATTTTGAGCGGCGGTGGGAAATCGCAGACATTGGCGTTGTGGTCGCCTTGCGCCGGCACGGTAAGCTCCTTTGGCGGAAGGTCGCACTACTTCAATCGAAACGTCTTTATTCGCGCGAGATCCCGGTTTCCGAAATGGAGCGATCAGACTACGCGATTGGAATTGGTCGTCTCGTTGACCGGGCTGAGACCATTCAGCCGCTGACACAACCGCGCCGTTTCCGATTTACACCCGAATGCGTGTATGGAGCTATGCGTTCTGGCGATGAACAGAGTTCTGTCATCGATCGCTATATGAGGGACCGTCGCATGCCGGTCTATTACTCGTTCTATAATCCGCCCACTATGCCCTATGAGGGGACGGTGCCCAGGATCGCAGCAATGCCCCTGGAATCCGACGGGATTGAGCTCGGCTGCCGCGTCATGAAGGCGACGGATGTACACACTGCCGTTCGGTTGTTGCCGGTCGGTACAACACCGCAATTCAGCCAGTTAACGCTTGGTACTCCTGTAAAAGAAAGGGACTTCGGCGATCACGGTTGGCGTATTGAGAGCTTTATCGCTGACGAGGTACTTCGCTGCCGCGAAGGGCGTCGGTTCGACGTAGCAGAGGATGCCGATTTGCATGCGCTCCTCTATCTTCGCGACTATCCGATCTCATCCCTAATTCAAATCACGGTCGACCTGCCCGCGGAGGAGTCCTCCCCCAGGGTGCCTTCAAGTTCGAGGCGGCGAATTCGGGTAAATAAACGAGCCTGAGCCCGATCTGGGAAATTTGGAACGGTACGCCTGCGCCGCGCTCATTGGCTCGTGAACTCCGCTACCACCGATTCCGGCCGCTTACGGCCTCGTACCGATCGTTGGCATGTTTTCCATGGCACAAAACTGGCACAAAACGCTCCTAAACGAAGGGAATATATTCCTTGCAATCAAGTAAGTATCGGATTAAACAACGCTTTCTCTTTTGACACGGGATGGAGCAGCCCGGTAGCTCGTCAGGCTCATAACCTGAAAGTCATAGGTTCAAATCCTATCCCGCAACCACCGATGCTTGCGATAGCAAGCCATCCAAAGCCCCGGCCTCCGAAAGGAAGTCGGGGTTTTCTTGCCCGCCGCAAAGCGCAGGATCGCGGCCAGGTCCCCGCGCAATACGATCGCTAGCGCTTCGCCATCGGGGACGAGTGTCACCTGATCGATCAACGTGCGGCAAGCCTCCGCCGCTTCGGCTCTCTCGCCTTCTCTTTGCAGGCTCTCGTACAGGGCGGCCACGCGTCGATGAGTAGATATCCGCCATATTCAGGTGGAGGAGGGGCGGCGGCTCCTCCGCGTTCGCGAGGAGGACCAACTCGGTCTTGCGTGCTTCCAGAGCGCCAATCTTGTCCTTCAGCTTCGCTCCCGGTACTCTCTTAAGGATGGCTTGAACCGCTTTATCTAGCTCGCGGTCAGTCCGCTCGAGCTCGCGCTTCGGCGCCTCGATGTCGGCCCCTCGCTCGATCCTCAGCCGATTTACCTCCCGGGTAAACTCTTGGCAGAATTCCTTGAACAGTTCGGGTTCCATGAGATGCGTCTGGAGACCGCTCAACACGGAGGCCTCCAGTGCGTCGCGCCGGATATTCAAGCGGTTATTGCATGTTCCCTTGTTGCGCGCCGTTGCGCAGCCGAGCAGGTCAAAATCATCGTACAATGTCTGAAAATCTCGAATTCCATCGCACTGCCGATCGAGACCGCCAAACGGGAGCACTCGTTCGCCGAGAGATTGTTCTTCATGTAATACGCGATACCGTCCAGATTGGCTTGCTCGCCCCGTTCGCGGAAACCACGACGCGCTTTGACACTGATTCGGTCATAGCTTCTCGCGCCAAAAGCTACCGCATGAGAAAAAGCTGCGCGATTTCCCAATCTGGCGCATAAATTCAAACCTTAATGCGATAAATCGAGAAACTTAGACTTCACGTTTCGATACGTTGACCGCGCTTGGACCTGTCCGACAGCGACTGGATGAAGACGATCATCGCGTGGGGACCGCCAAATTCGTACGCAACGTACAAGCGTATTTGCTTGCCGCGTGGACCGGCATTCGCTGTTGCAGCCAACGAGTTCGTCTCAATCTCAGTCATCCCCAACGAAAAACTTTTGACCAACCATGGGAACTTATCGACAAAATCGGACTACTACTGTAGGTTAAGTATTCAATTTTCAACGCTCTACTCGCGAGAGCGCTCATAATTATTCTGTTGCAGGTCGCCTGTATATCCGCGGGCTCGATCCTGTTCGGTACAAGCTGGCACGTATGTTCGAATTCCGAGCCCACTTCACTTCGTATCGTGACCATCCCCGCCGTCGCATGAGGGAAATGACGCGATGACTGTGCGCGAGCAGCTCTTTTCACTGTTGCGCAACCTCCGGTGGATTATTGTTCTGTCGGTAGTCATCTCAATATTGCTCTACCTGCCAGATCAGATTCAAGAGCTCTACCGGATCGCCGCTGATGACATTGGTTGGGTGACCGTTAGGGAGTTTGTCGCCCTCATCGTGATTGCGACGACGATTTGGGCAGCTGCCTTTCAGCTTACCACCGCGTCCCTACCGCAAATCCCTCACGCTACAGGCCGTTTGGCTCTCTATATAAGGCTTGCGCCAGTTGTGCTCGGAGCACTGCCGATACTCGCAGCTTTGGCTGCTCAATTCGCCTCGCGGCCGGCCGAAAAGGTCGGTGAGATCGAGGAAGTCGGAAGTATCTTCCGCATTCAGGACCAAGCGCTCGCATTCGAGCGCAACATGCTGCTGGTCCTCGCAGCTGCGATGCTGATCTTGCTTGTCTGCTTCGTCGTATTCGCTTGGCGCATGGGATCAAGAGATCGCTCTATTGATCTGGCGAGCCGGGCGAACAATGCGTATTTCATCCGCTACAGATTTCTCGCACTTACGATCGGCGGCATCGCCGTGCTGACGGCGGGATTCATTTTGCTCCCAGATAGGCTTGCACAATTCGTCGGTTCGTTCGGCGTGATTGCGTTGTTTACGGTTTGCGTGGTTGGTCTCACCACCCACCTTGCCCTGCTGACGATCAAATTTGATCTTCCATTTATACCAGTTGTCTTTGGTGGTTTATTCCTGCTTGCCTCTTTCTTTGGAAGCGACGACCACGGGCTGCGCACCGTGGCTGAGACAAATAGCCCATCGGAAGATACGCGTATTTCCGCAGTCGCAGCCTTTCGCGAGTGGCTTGTGCAGAAACCCCGGGTGGCGGAAGCCAAGAGACTTGGGGAATATCCCGTATTCATCGTGGCTGCCCAGGGCGGAGGTATCTACGCCGCCAACAATGCGGCGCGCTTTCTTGCGAGGATGCAGGACCTCTGTCCGGGATTCCGGCAACATCTGTTCGCGATAAGCGCGGTCTCCGGGGGCAGCGTTGGTTCGGCAATTTTCGCCGCTGCGCTTCACGCCGAGAATGGATCAGTTGATTCGGGCGCTCCCGACGGAAAGACATGTCCGAAAATCGCAGACTTCCTGGCCGGCGTCGGTCGAGCTCAAGATATCGATGCTCCCGGACCGGCAGAACAGCGTGTCGCAAGCATATTGGCGACGGATTTTCTCTCGCCTTTGGTTGCCGGTTTTCTGTTTACCGATTTCACTCAGGTGTTTTCTCCGGTCGCGATTCCCATTTTTGATCGCGCGCGCTTTCTGGAATACACTTTGGAGAATGCTGGTGACAGGCTGCTCGCAAGCCACAAGGGCACCGGCGATCAGTCCAATTTGCTAAGGGATGACTTTCAGTCTCATTGGACGCCTGGCAACAACATGCCGGCTCTGTTGTTCAACACGACAGATGCCGGGAGCGGCAAACGAGTCGTAATCTCCCCCTTTGATATCGACCCGTTACATCCGAAAGACAAAGACCTATGTATGCTCGCGGCGCTTGATCGCACGAGCACGGGAGCCGACCAAACGGTCAAGAGCCACTCACTCCATATTCCGCTCAGCTCAGCCGCCTTCACGAGCGCGCGCTTTCCGTGGGTAACACCGGCAGCGACCGTCTCGTTGAGAAATGACTGCATTACCGCCAATCCGCAGGCGCGCCTGGTGGACGGCGGCTATGTGGAGAATTCCGGTATCGAAACCGCGCTCGATCTGATCGAGAGGCTCAATAGCATCAAGGGCACCTCCGACGCGCCAAAATTCCGGATTTATCTGTTGTCCCTGGTGAGCGGTCAGTTTGGAGATCATGGTTCATTTATGTTCGGTGAGGTCATGGAGCCGGTGCGCGCGCTGTTGAGCACGCGAACCTCCCGAACCTATGTTGCCTTGAATCACGCTACCAACATCGATCGTACCCAGGACACCGAGGTAACTCCGAGCGTGCGCTTTCCAGCATTCGGCCGAGCCGAGATAACGGGCTTGTTTTACAGCCTGCCGCTCGGCTGGACGCTATCCCAGAAGACAGAAGATATTATCTCGCTGAGCAGCGGCCGCTTTTGGGATTGTGTGCCGAAGGATGACTTCGATCAGTCCCGCAAGAAGCAGAGCAACGCTGATTGCTTGCAAGTAAAGATATTTCATCTCCTGAACGGATCAGTTGCGTCCGCATTTGACACACTCAAAGATTCCAAACTAGCCCAGGCTGCTTACGCCGATGAGCTAGACAAAGAATATCAGCCGACTCCAAAAATCAAACCGCAGCCGCTACTAGCTTGTTATGAGAGTAAGTGGCTGCAAGTGCGTGGGTATCAGAAATACCAGGACCAAGTTGCGGCTTACGAACGTCAACTGGCGGAATCGATAAAGAACCATTCGCCGGCCCCTCCACCCGTGCCGCCATATCGCAAGACCTATATGGCGTATTTTCAAGCCGAGCAGGTCAAAGCCTTGTTGCAGGAATGGGATCGCGTCGAGGAAACCGATCCTCGCATCCTGGCCTATATGCTTGGATCACTTTCCTACGACAGCGCCGATTTTACACGGACCAGCGAAAATTTCTCCTACAGCGCGGTTTCTCAACTCCCGCACAAATGGCATGAGCGAATTGACAAAAACAACGCGGCCCTCGCGGCCGCGAACAAGCCGCCCGTCGACGTGAATTCATTGCTCAACCATCCCAAAGAATTTGCCAACTTCGTTCTTGGCTACGAGGGAAACTCGTTCGGAAATCAGCCGGGAACGGATGACGGCTGGCTATTTCGTCCACGAGGAATGTATCAATTGGTCGGACGCGAGCAATATCAGGAAGCGCAGCGTCAAATCCAGCAGCTTGGAGAGCTGGAGGGGCTCGACCTGCTAACGCTTCCAGATGCGCTATGGGATGCGAAGATTTCAGCCAAAGTAGCTTTTGCTCACTTTCGCCTCCATCCCTACCAAAACCAAACACTGTTCGGATTGCTTAAAGATGGTTCGAAGGACTGGATCGCTGTGCGTTCATTGCAAACGGATATGGAGCATGCGCCGGCCGACAGTGAGCGTGTCAATGCAAGAAGCCAGATGTTCCTCGGTTGCATCGAGGACGTGTTGCATCCCACGCAACTCAAGACCTGGCAAAGCCAGTTCTATGGTGAACAAGAGTAAGTCGATCCGCCGGTGCGTATGCAGAGAGGCATGTCGGAATCGACCTTCTCTACAGCTAGCTATTTGAACAAAGGGGACCGTCGAGAATGACGAAGGATACAATGCACCGGTCTGGGCTCCACCGATTGGTTGTAGCTCTGTTCGTGGTAGGGGTGACATTCGCCATAGCTTTGGAAGCGAAACCGGCGCTGGCGCAAGCGGCTTCGAAGCCGCTTTCAGCCAACGACGTGTCCACCCTCTTTCCTCCACCGAAGTCGCAAGCAGACCTTGCCAATTTGATCGCTGTGGCCGATCTCGCCGGCCCCACGGGATCTCCGCAGCGACTTTTTTCCGATGAGGATTTCGCTCGCTTTATCGCAAACGCCGAAAATCCCGAACGTCCGGGAGCGCCAGATTCAGGTGTGCGCCACATTCAGCTTCCTGACGCCGTGAAAAAGGTCGATGCCTGGTTTGTTGCCGGCATGAGGATCGATCCGGGAGCGCCAGGGCTATCTCCAGATGTCATCGCCCAATTTGGACGGCAACCGCAAATCCGCCTCATCATTCAGCCCGTGACCAACGGGCCCGAAGGATTCAAGGTTCACGACACCGCCGGTCACCTCATCTTCAGCTTCAACCTCGATCCCGATCCGCCTCTCGATGGCTGTGCGCCGTTTCCGCGGTTTAAACCGGACGACGAAGCCTTCAAGGCGATCATTCGCGACGTTGCGACTTTGCGTGATCAACTCGCCGCTGGAAAATTCGGCAATGTCAAGGTCTCGACTGCCGGCGATTTGAACGTGCATCCAGGCCTTGTGGGTGCGTCGGCAAAGCCGTTTCGTGATGCGCTCAAAGCCTTCCTTGAGAAACATCTCTCGCCGCAGCGCCTTAACACCATGGCTGTCATGGGCATATCACCGCCCGAGCCGTGGATTTTTGTGTCGATGCTGAGGGTGCCACAGGTCGGCTTGATTCCGGTGCCTGGCCCGACGCTTGATGGCCTGCACGCTGCACAGATGTTCAGCATAATCGGCGGAAAACACGTCATCCCGCAGCCGGTCACGAACAACCAGAATCCGATTACTTGTCGTCACGCGGCGTTGCAGACCCCGCCATTGCCTGCCGCCAATCGCAAGGGTGTTTCGACGTCCGAGTTCATTGATGCCAACGTCCCCAACAGTCGCGTACTCGAAATCGTCAATACCATTGCCGATCCAAAGAAGAGCCATTTCTTCAACACGGACTGCGTCAGCTGTCACACCGAGACGGCGCAGCCACTCGCCAGGAAAGTTCAAAACTTTGGGGTGCCGGGCGTGAACCGATCGGTCTTGCCAAAGGAAACCTGGAATGTCCGGAATTTCGGTTGGTTCCCATCGTTCTTGAACGGTGGGCCGGCGGCGGCGACGATAACACGACGTGCGGCGGTCGAGACGGCTGAGGTGGTTGCATTCATCAATAACCAATTGCTGAACAAGTAATAGTCGTCGTCGACGTTGCCGCCAGCTGCCCGCGCGCTGATAGCACGAAAGAGATGGATGGAGTGGTTGTTATGGGAAAGCGTTCTCTCAGCTCTCGGTTTTGGTCCTGGGTGAGGCAGTGGCCCCATGTCGCAACCGTGCTATTCGCGACCGTTGTCGGCGCGGTCGCATTGGCCGCCACGGCGTATTTCGCACCGCAGAAGCTTCGCGATGCAGCTCTCAAAATCAAAAACGACGCAAATCTGATCGCTCAATTGCTGCCGGCTACTCTGCCGGAGCCATCGAACATCGACCGCGCGTACTGGCTGCCGCAGAATTGGAGTTCGCGGCAGCGTTACTGGTTTCACCACACTTCGCAGGGGACGGCGACTATTCCTGTCCCCTATCAATGGTTTTTGGCGCTGGAACGGCCAGAGCTGTCTATATCGTACACGAGCTTGACGGACGAAGTCTACCTGCGCCGCCTTGGCTTTATCCCAAGCCCTAGCTCAAAGGTCTTCACCGGTAACGCGCCCACATACGGCTATCGCCAAGATGCGTCGAATGGGGACACTGCGAGCCCCGGTTGGACTCCGAACGCGCCCGATAATCCAAATGCTTTGCCTGTCGGCTTTGCAATCCTTAAGGGCGGTGTCGACCCGACGACAGGAGCTTCGTACGAAGATCAGATCGGACTAACCTGCGCTGCCTGTCATACGGGGCATCTCGAGTACAAGAATGTCAGCATTCGGTTCGACGGTGGGCCGGCGATGGTGAATCTCGGCGAGGTCGAACGAGTCATCGGGCTGTCTATTGGCTACACACTGATCTTGCCGTGGCGATTCGAGCGTTTCGCCAGCAGGCTAGAGCAGATCAAGGGACAAAGCGTCGATCGAAAGCAGCTTCGAACCGATCTGGAGCTTGCACTTCAAAAGATCAAAAATCAAAAGGCGCAAGGTGATAGCCTTTTGACAGGACAGGGAGTTGCCGATCTCGATGAAGGTTTCGGTCGACTTGACGCGCTGAACCGGATCGGCAACCAAGTTTTCTACAGCAACCTTCTCGATCCCGTGACCGGCGAACTCCCTGATCCGTTCCTTAAGGGTAACTTCGCGCGCCACGATGCGCCTGTGAGCTTTCCACCAATCTGGGACACGCCGTACTTCCTTTGGGCGCAGTACGACGCCTCTGTTCTCAACGAACTTGTTCGCAATTCGGGCGAGGCGCTCGGCGTCAGCGCGAAAATCAATATGACGGCGCCCGCATCCGGGCGGCCGCTTTTTGCCTCATCGATACATCTATCGGACATCGCGAGATTCGAAGAGCTTTTGCGCGGCACCGATCCCTTTACAGCGGCCGACCCAAGGAGCAGGAAATTCAGCGGGCTCGTAGCACCAAGATGGAAGGACGCGCAGGAAAAGTTTCGAGGCGACCCGGCCTGGGCCATTGACGAAAAATTAGTTGAAGAAGGCCGCGATCTTTATCGCTCGCATTGCTTTGAATGCCACCGAGGTCCGGTCAACGATCCCGCGTTCGACAAAAAGTGGTCGGAGGACTCGTTCTGGAAGGCGGAGAATCCGGATCGCTCTGCCAAGAACGAAAAGAATTGGATAGAGATTGGGGGGCGGCACTATTTTAATGTCGTTCAGCTCCCGGTGACCGCGATCGGCACTGATCGACAACAATCCGATGTCCTTACGGCGCGCCGCGTTCACTTGCCCACCAAGCTCGGTCTAAATCCCGTGGATGACCTCAACAAAGCGTGGGGTTGCGGCCTTCCAGCTGATCGGGGGGCAGACCCACTATTCGTACTCGCGCTCATGGACGTGGTCGGCAAGACCATCGATCAATGGAACATTGCGAACGGCACGTCTGAAGACACCAAGCAGCAGATGTGGGGACCTAGGAAAAACTGTCAAAACCCGCGAGTCTATGTTGGAGCGAGGGCGAACCGAAACGGCAAGGACGAAGATGTTCTTGCTCTTGAACCTCACTACCGGGCGCGCCCCTTGGATGGCGTTTGGGCGACGGCTCCGTATCTACACAACGGATCCGTGCCGACGCTGAGAGACATGCTGTTGCCGCAGAGCGAGCGCCCGACGTCTTTCTGCGTTGGCAGCCGCCAGTTCGATCCAGTCAATGTCGGGCTTGTTACGACGCAAGCGGGCGACGCCTGTGCGGCCGGCCTGACGGACTTCAATGTATCGCTGCTTGGAAATAGCAATCGCGGACATTCGTTTGAGGGCAAGGAGACCGACGTGACCAAGCTGCCGCCTGGCGTCATCGGACCAGAATTGACGAACGCTGAGCGGCGAGCGCTTGTCGAATATCTTAAGACCCTGTGAGAGATCCGTTGCCCGTACGTGGAAAGTCAAAGCGAGGCCCTTCGAATTGTCGAGGCCGGCCTTTGGTCCATGGCAGCACCTGCACAAACTCGACCGGCAAACCGGTGATCTGGCTCGCGACTATCGAAGGTGCAGGGCACAGTGGCGAAGCGCCGAGTTCGGTCATTACCACTTTCTCAAGTCATATTACAACGAGTCGGTCCGACGAACGTCCAGTCACTTGCAGGCAAATTCTAGGTCATCAAGATCGCGCGGTTCTTCTTTGTTGCTTTCCTTCGGGCTCACAAATTTCATATTCACGCGCGGAGGAACTGCGAAGTCTACATCGAGAAAGGCCGTTCCCAATTTCATGGTGCTCTGAATGCGCTTAGCAGTAACCGCGCTGGAAATCAGGGCGGACACCAATACGCTGTTGCTCGGAGCCTTCGCTACTATAGCGCTCACCTTCTGCGGGTCGGTGTTGCCGTTGGACTTCAGCCGCAGTCGCGCCTTTGGAGGAAGGCCCCAGGTAACTTTGAACGTGGTGACCTCATAGCCCATCTGTTCGAGTAGAGGCAAAGCGTCGCCAACCTGTTGAGTGAACGAGTTGAACTCTGCCATCAGTTTCCCGGATGGATCGGACAGGTCGGGAAGCGATAGGTCTGGCATCGACGGCAAGGAGACAGACGGCATCGAGGGCATCATCTCCCGGGCAGATTTGGTGAAGCTCTCCAATTTGCTCGGGGCGTTGTCTTCAGCCTGAACGGGTATGGCGACAAAAACCAAGTTGGCTGCTGCAAGCAAAGCAAACGCTGTGGAAAATATTCGCATTGGAAGACCCCCGGACCCTTTGGGTCGATTAGAATATCAACCTGGGGATGCGCGCAATAGGCGTGCCCCTAAAGTCTAGATTGCCAACCTGGCGAAGAATGCTGGATGCGGGGAGAAGAAGGGCTTGGAATGGCTGACGTTTGGAGTGCTGTTGGCGTTTTTGCGTTAGGCGGCATCGGCTGGGTGGTAACGTCGTTTTGTCGCTCAGCCTTTCAAGCAATTCTTTGATTTGCGCAGAGAGGTGATCCACAAGAGTGTATTGTACGCGAATGTTAGCGCTGCGCAGAAGACGAAGCCCGACGGTATGGTTGAGCAACTCGACCTGAACGAGGAAGAGTTAAAGCGATTGGGCGAGGCTCAAGACACATTTCGCGATCTTGCGGCTAGGATGCGCGCATTCGCACTCAATGAGCCCTTCGCTGTTCGGCTTGTCGGTCTGTGGGGCTTCGATCCGATGACGGCCAGTACTGCGCTATTGGCGGTCTCAAATACGCTGCACCGCTTTGGCGGGGACCGCGCCGCAGCGAAGAGCCAGCTAGAGCGGGTGCTTCGCTTTCGGGCCGATGCGGATTAGTTTTGGAAGCAACCATGTTTGATGCGATCACGGAAGGTATTAGAAAGTGGCTGGTCACCAGGTTTGCTTCAGCCATAAAGCATGCGACGCGCGCGGAAGACCAAAGAGTCGCCATACAGTGGCTAAGCGGTTCTCGCGCTGTCATCGCGAGTGATCTGAGCCCAACGGGAAAGTTGAAGAAATTGAATGCGCTTGTCAATTCGCGGACAGCAATCGTTGCGATTGCAAAGAGCGTTTCGGAAGTGGTTTCAAACTACCGCAACTCCGATCTTCCGTTGGCCATGAAGATCGCCCTTCCTGCAACTTTGGCAGCTATCCCCTTGGTTGGGGGACATGCTGCCGGTATAGCAGCGTTCGGCGGCGCGCTGGGCGTGCCCGTTCTGTTGCTGATCTTTCTCGGTACAGCAGGTATCACTTCGATAATCGAAGCGGTAGTGACTAGTCCCGAGGCGCGTCCCCACATTGCCGAAATTATTGACGCCGTTATGCAGGACGAACGCCTGCGCTGCGCCAGTGCTGAGATGAAGGCTGCGATGAAGGAGCAGCCGATGGGCCCCACTCGCTTTGCGGTGCCGCCCGAAGAGTTGGCGCTTCGCGCTTATCTGTTCAGCATGGACCCGTTTCAGTTTGAGCGCCACACGATGAGTTTTTTTGACGCGGCGGGCCTCGAGTCATGGGCGACGCGGAAATCGAATGATTTCGGAGTCGACGGCTTCGCCATCCACCCGGACGGCTTGATTGCCGTGCAGTGCAAGCGAAACGCAAATGAGAACAGGGTAGGGCGACCGACTGTGCAGCAGTTCAAGGGGGTGATTGAAGAGCAGAGCGCCCTTCGCGGTTACATCGTCACGACATCTTCGTTCACCGACGAGGCGATCGAGTCGGCGAGGCGTTCGGAGAAGATCGTGTTGATCGATATGGACGCGCTCGTACGCTGGCACGCGGAAGCGCCGACGTTTTGAGGGCCTCGGAGGGCAAAAGATGCACTGGCTCCTATTGATTGTTGCGTTGGTGCTCTTGGTCGCAATGTCGAAGAGCTTCCGAGAGCAAACTGGGGTTGATTTGCCCAGCCGAAGCGCTCTGAGGAGCATCCGTCGACGCGCACGAAAGGCGGGCAAAGACGAATGGCAGGCCGTATCCGATAGCATTGCCCGTAAGCAGAAGAGGCAGCGGAAATCGCCTCCGAGTCTCTTTGGGTAGCTCAAGACGGTCGCTTTTACTCGAGGCAGGAGTTGCCGCCTTCCGGTCAAGCAGCCCTGGTAAAGCTCAGAAAACAAGGGCTCAAATAGGGGGCCGTTCGTAGCGCTCTAGTGACTCGAAGCTCCGACATCACCACGTACTGGCGCTGCCGTTCGTTGATGATAATAGTAAGAATCGATCCCTGCCGACGACCACATAAGGAGTGCTGATGCGTCTGTTGTTTAGCCAACGCTATCACCGGGCGATCGAGCAGGCGGCGCTGGTCGTTGATATTCCTGACACTGCACGTCGGAAAGTCTGGGCATGGCTATCCGCTAACAACTCCTCCCTCGGCATTCGGCGCGACCCTAACGACAACTGGGTTTCCAATTCCTCTGTCCTGGAGGAAACCGAGAGTGATCTACTCGTCGAGCACGGTTGGGAACGCCTTCCGGTGACACCCTATCCGGCCGAGACGCAATATCATTCAGCTTTGCGTCTGCTGGTTCTGAACGGCCAAGGCTTCTTCGTCTTCGATACCATTGAGATCGCGTCAAGTTATACGGATGCCGCCGAGAAGGACGAACTGCGCAAGAAGGTAAATCAGATCTTCGAACTTCACGATTGCCCTTGGCGGATGTCAGATGGTGAATTCTTCAAGCTCGATGCAGAATTCGTCGGGGCAAGGCTCGCAGCAAGCGCGCACGATACACTGGCTGCAAACCGGTTTGCCGGTGCCGCCAACGAATATGCTAAGGCCCGCCAGTATCTAGCCACAGGCGATGTTAGAGAAGCGATTTTCTTTGCGGGCCACAGCTTCGAGAGCGTCATGGCGGTGCTTACGAACCTTGAACACGCCAATGGTGACCGCCTCATCAAAGAGCTCGGCGCGCAAAGTTTCTTCGATGACCTGCCTGAATCCGTGCGAGGCGGTTTCATGGATCAAGTTCTTAAAGCTCTCCTGTTCTTGCGCAACAAGCTCGGCGGCCATGGCCAGGGCAGGGGCGTTGTGGCCGTACCGCTTGCCTACGGTGATCTCGCCATCCAAATCGCCGCCGCCTTCCAGAATTTCTTAATCACCAAACATCTGGAGCGTTCCCCACCCCTGCCGCCTGCCCCAGAGTCGCTCAAGGAGAAGCAAGTTTCTCTTGATGATGATATTCCCTTCTAGCGATAGGCGCGCGGGTGGTTATGGTCGCGATATCGATCCCGCCAGCCTGCGCCTGCAGGATGATCAAGTTTTCGGAAGGTGTAGAGCAGCTGAGGCAACGAATTAAAACTCGCCGCTCGCGGGACGCGAACGAGAGCCTTGCAATGCGGCGATGAATTTACAGCGCGATCATGATGGTTGACGATATGGATTTCATCATGTCGTGTAGGCTGTCGGCTGGCGCGCCATGGCGTTCCACTTCTGACATGGGCAGTTCGATTGCGGGCCGGCGGCGCTCGACAATGTTGCTGTGAGATGCGGGGCGTCGGGAGACAGGGGCCCCGCAAGCGGCAAACATAGAAACCGCGCTTTGCGTAAGGGTAGCTCAGCTCAGCCCGGACGTACCATGAAAGGCATGCTTTTGGAGTCGGACTGCCCTTCGACCTTGAGGACCAAGCGGTAGATACCGGTCATCGAAGGGGCGGTGAGGCGTAGGATGGCTTCGCCCATCGGAGGGCCCGAATAGCGAATAGGCTTAGGAGGCGGAACGGTCACCGGTTTGAAGTCGCTTTCATCGATGACGGCCTTGTCCATTGCCTGAACGGCACGCTCCCAGGAGAGTTCTCCCTGGAACGAACTTGAGGTGGAAGTTGCGTGGATGAGCGCCTCAAACGGCGCTTGTACGTTGACGACAATGGCTTGTACCGTGATTTCGAGTCGTTCCTCTTCTGCCCGCAGAAGGCCATCGGCGTCGAACAATTCCTGGAAGGCAAGTCTTGCCTCGTTTGCTGCTATCAGGCCCACATGCGATTTGTCAGTGAACTGAACTTGCTGACCCGGTAGGAAGGCCCCCTGTAGCGACACCGTGCCGTCCCCCGCCGACTCCGTCTCGACCTTGTCGATCGCCCCTCCATTCCACACAAAATGCGTGATCGTGCTGAACCGCGTTCCAATCATCAGGAAAGTGCGAACATGCTTCGGAATGGGCGTCCTTGTAAGGTCAATCGCATCGCGAAACGCCGCCGCGATATCAAGCATAGGACCATCAAGCTTGAGATGATCAATTGCAAACTTTCGGTCGCTAAGGGAGATAGGCGCCAAATTGCCTTCCTCCTCCCGTTTCCAGACAATGGGTTCCTCCTGCACCGGAAAAGTCTGGTAAAGAGCAGGAAAGCTGGAATCGTTTGCCAGCCGCTTTGATTGATCGATACTGAGGAAGTCGGCTGCGTGCAGCCCTAGTGCGCCAGCGAGGGCAACCGGGGCGCCGTTGTGGGGCGTGCCAAACGTCGTGAGTGAGCGAATTGCCGCAAAGCCTGGCTCGTTTGTGAACTTCCCGCTTTGCAGATAGTATCTGCTGAGCAAACCGCCCAGGCTGTGTGCGACAATGTGGATCTCCGCCTTGCCGTCCCAATCCGCATTGATCTTGCTGATCGAGGGCGCCAATCGCTCCTCTGCCGACTTTGTGAGGTCGATCCGCCAATCGTACGGGGCAGTATATAGGGTCTTCCCTGCTTCCGAAAACAGTGGCTGGCCGTTCCGCTTGTTGCGCAGCCTCGCGAAGGCTTTCAGCCACTGCGCATAGATGTCGACGACGTATCCAACCTTCTCGATGATCCCGCCTACTTTCAGCTTCGGATTCAGGAGGCGTTGAAACCGCTTTTCGTCAAATCCCACGATCCCATTGTATAGTGAGCCGGGCCATACCATTCCGTCGTCATCCAGGAGTTCGGATCCAAGCAATCCCGGAATGAACAGCAATACCTTGTTCATGGCTTGTACTCGCGGATTGTTTTTACAATTTGCAGGGCATCATTGCGCGCATGGGCGGGTAATTCCTTGAGACTATCCGCACAGATTTCCAGCTTTTGAAGCAAGTGCACGATGTCATCGCGATTGTCGCAATAGTCCATAATACAACCGCGCGTGTCATCGTGCTCTTTGAGACCAAAGCATTCGACGAAAACCTCAGCAACGATCAGAGCAGCAAGTGAAGCTTCGAACGGCCGGCCAACCTTCATCGCGTAATTTCGCAACCCGAATGCCGAAACGAGTACGATCCTGTTGCTCGACACTGAAAAGAAGTCCAATGCGATGCCGTTCCGGCCGACTGCCCGAGGCTCGGTCACGCGATTCGCGATCAATGGTGCCAACAGGCACACCAGAAGATCGCTTTGGACAGATTTCAGTATCGGCCGGCCAGCGGAATAGATGTCCTCAGCCCATACGCTCCGTTCGATCGCCGGATCGTTGGCGTCACCACCGAATTTTTGCACGATCTCGCGCGTGCGGTGGCCCGACATGGTCAGGCCTATCGGCACGGTGGCTTCGATTCGGGTGAACTTGAATAGCTGCTGTTGCTGGTTGATGGCGTCCAACACGCGGTTGACAAAACCTGAGTGAACGTCGATGTCCCAGACAGCGATCTGGCGCGTTTTAACTGAGCTTGCTTTCGCACGGGCCGCTCGAGTTTTCGGTCTAGACTTGTCTGCGGCCTTCTTGCCCGCCGTTTTCTTGCTCGCGTTTTTCTTGCCCGATGACTCCTTCTTGCTGGCAGGCGAGCGCGACGATGCTAAGGCGGGCCGAACGAAACGGGTGGCCTTTTGCTTCTTGAACATCATTCCCCGCTTCAAGGTATAAACAGCTGGCTGCAGCCAGGCCGCCGGTACAGCACCGGAATTCCCCACTCTACGGCTGCAAATTTGAAGGCTTCGATTTCCTTGACGAGGGCAATTCGTCCCTTATTGACGGCAACATCGATGTTGCCATCGGTCAATAGCGAGCGATACAGCGCGCCGGTAAAATCCGCGATCGAGCTGACCGAAATCGGCATTTGGTTGGCAACGACGGCCGGGACACCCGAGCGCACCAGCGTCTCGGCGATTGTTCCCAGCGGCTGCACGTCTTTGATCAGAGCGGTGTCGCACGCGCTGAGGATCACCAGCGCCGGTTCGGCGTCCATAATCATTTTCGAAAATTCACCCGTGGCCAGGACGACCCCACCTTGCTGCCCCTCGCCACGCAGGAAAAGGCCGTCAGGACGCCCGTGGCCGATGAAGTGCACAATGTCATACGACTTCTGCTCGAGGGCGGATCGGACACTTTTCCGTGTTGCACCTTCGACAAGGTCCAAGGTAATTCGTGCCGCATTCAGGCCCTGCATCCTCGCGCCAATGATGCGTTCGAGGTTTTCCTTGGTTTCATTCCAGGGAATTCTCTCCCGGCCGAGAACATCGGCGCCGATGACGAGCACCGAAATCGGCGAGCCGCTGATCGATTTCGGCGCGTGCGGCTCACCATTAACGACCGGTACGCTGCGGGCGAACGTGCGTCTTCCGTGTGGACCTTCGTCAACATCCGGCCAGACGATGAATTCCCACGGGACCTGCTTTAGCCGCGTGTCTGCCGTACACAATGTAATCTGGATGGGGCGCCGGCTTGCCGCGTAATAGAGATCGTTGACCGAGCCGGAAAAAAGCGTCCTGCTGAGTTCAATGCCGAACTCCTTTAGCTGAGCGGTCGTTGGTCGCTCAGCATCGTCGGTCAGGCTCTTTTCAATCTTCTCCCGGATAGAAATTAAATCAGTCAACGCCTGGGACAAGATATCAGGCCCATAAGCCAATGAGTAGTCATCGGCAGCAACCGGAAGAGCCCCGCCTTGCTTCTCGGCCAGGAGAAATACGTTGATCTTAGCAGCATCCAGCGCCAATGAGAAATTCCCAGTCTGAATTGAATTCGTGGCGAAAATCACATTGCAATACGAAGTCGCGCGAATGGTACCTTACAATCGCCAATTTGCAACTGGACGCTGCGGTTGCTCATCCGACAATATCAAATTCAGAGTCGAGATCGTTCCAGTCCAACTGCCAGCCTACGGCTCGAGATAGGCATCGCATCTCATCCTGCGGCTATCTTGCCTATGTCCGACCGAGTAAGGTCCAGCTCAGACCGCATGGCGACCGGCGGAATTGGCAGATTCACGTCAGACAGCCGGCTCGCAGGGCGGTCGTCGTTTCTCTGACGGAGCCAGGTTAAGCCACGATGGCGAACGGAAAGTAGGGCTCCGTTCTTGGCTTTTCGATCTGTGGGTTTTGCCGGTTACCGCTCAACTTCATGACCACTTGGGCGGCCAAATCGTGCGCGCGTGGCGTCCGAAGGGTTCTGTAGGACTTTGACAAATCAGTGGTATCGCTCACCGCCCAACTGTCAGCTGAATCCAACAGGCTATAAGCATAATACCCCCCGCGCCGACTGTCATCGGCTGCCGCTTCGTCGACATCACAAGCGTGCAACACAATGAGACCAGTGGAACACTTCGAAATCGCCTCGTCGAAATAGCGCCGACATTCGGACGAATTCAGTCTCTTCGATGCTTTGTCGGCCTTGGCCAGCACGTCTTCGGCCAGGATCTCTCTCTCAACAACGCGGCAGCAGTCGAGCAGGAGTGTGTGCTTTGGAGAGCCTTGACGCAGTTCGGCGGAATCCATTTCTTCATCCTTTCGCAGGCAAACGATGGTGCTCCGTGGATTGGCTGAAAAATATCCGTGTCCTGAAAACAGAACGAACGAGTAATCAGCAGACTTGAGGCTCCGAATTTCATTCTGGACCTGCGATGCCGGAGGATCTTCGAGAGTTAAAATCTCCTCTGGCTTCCAGGCTCCGCCAACCGGCGAGCGAAGAAATCGGTCATAATTTTGTAGGTCCCTAGCTACCCCACGGAGATAACTGTCGCTTCCTTTGACTCCGGGGCTTCCAATCAGTAGTGCCTTGCGATTCACGAAAATTGCTCCCGATCTGTTTACGCCGCTATGCCCCGGGGCCGCGCTGCTGTTGGGGCCTACGCCAATCGTGCCGCTCCCCTCTGCGGTCGACATCCCGCTGTTGGGACCGGTGCTGTCCGCCGCAACGCCGATACCAAACGACGCGGCGTCACTGAGCCCCGTGCTTGTCGTGCCCGGCGCGCTATCGTTGAAGCATCGCGCCGCTGGTGATGCCCTCGTTGGTCGTCATGAGGCTGCGGCCGTGATGGACTTCCGCGCCACCATATCCGAAGCAACCGCCCTCCACGCCACGCTTGACGCGGAAGCCCACACGCTAGCCGTTCGGGCTGTCGCGGCCCGCGGTGCGCCCCTGATTGGGACAGTCGTACTTACGGTAATTTTACGCAATACACTTGGCATTTGGATATCGATAGCGTGGCTCTCCGGGGCTGGCATTTCCATCCCGAACAATATTGTAACCGGTAGGGGGCGCTGAAGGGCAGCCCCTTTAAATTTCTCAAAATCCGTGTGCGCCACGTGGATCGGGCCCGATCTATTCCGCGCCGCGGCCGTGTCTCTCCTCGTAAGGACCGGCTGAGCCAGTCAGGCTGGGACAGCATGGGGACATGGCTGTTGTCAGTCTCAAAGACGGTGGCGCCCATGCCCTTTGCGACAGAACGTTGAAGCTCCGGTTGGATCCGTCCTTGTTGGCTACGATGTACCAACTCGGCTTCGACTTTCGGTGCATGCGCGCTCCCTGTGGGCTGTGAGAACGATTCGGCGCTGTCGTTTGGGCACATGCGCACACATCTGAGTCTATGCGTACATACCCAGCATGGCTTCTTGATCTTCAGCTTCTGAGCGGAAATCCGATCATGACTAGGAGAACCTTGAAGTAGGTACCAATACCAATTCGGGAGGGGGCGAGACCAACTTGGAATTGATGTGACTCAATCTCTGCAGCAGGGATGTCCCATTTGATCCCTGCGCCCTAGTCCTATGCAGATCAATTGACGGCGCAGCGTATCCGAGCGTGAGTGCGTATTTTTCGCGTTCTATGGGACTTGAGCGACGAAAAAACGCGCGAAGGCTGTCGCCATGCGTGGAACCGCCGCCGAACAGCTTAATAACAATTCTCTGCTCCCTGCGAGTTAGCTTGTTCCAGAGGAAGCGGCATCTGTTCTGTAAGTCCGGGCTGCCGTCCTCCTCGCGCAGTTGGGTCCGCCTGAAGCAGAAGCGCTGCCCGATCCGGCGGAAATGGCTACGACCGCCTTGCGAACCCTAAATCTGCCGGACGTCGCGGAACATCGCAGCACTCTGGTGCCGGAGATAGCTGCCTACAGCGCCCGCAACGCCGGCGGGATATCTGATGGCCGGCCGCGCAGACGCCGTTGCCATCGCAGACGGCCGGCCCATTGTCGTGTTTGACTGGAAGAGCCACGTCGCGCCAACCGCTGTCGACCGGCAGAAATGCGCCGGGCAGCTGCAGGAGCATGTGGAAGCGGTCGGCGCACCCCCCGGTGCCGTCGTGCATCTCACCCTAAGGGAGCTGAACTGGATTGAAGGTAACGCGAAGAGATAAGCTGGTGCTCGGATGAGCGAGGGCTCGCTGGCGGAAGGCTCAGCTGGCGCGGGATCTGGAAGAGCCTGCGCCGCGCGGGAGTTGAGCTGCTCCGGATGCTTTCGTCTTCTGGCCTCCAATCTTGCCGATCAAATCCTCTATCCGCTTCTGGAGGTCTCGAATCTGTTCCCGGTCGTCACGGCGATTCCGCTCGAAGCCGTCGATCGTGCGTTGTGCAGCGCGAATGTCGGCCTCCGCGTTGCGCAGCGCCGATTGCAGGATACCAAGTTTCCGGACAAGATCGTCCCTCTCGATCGCGAGTTGCTTCAGCGCTTCGTCATTTTCCTTCCGCTGGCCTTCGGCCAAGGCAATTTTCTCCGACGCGACAAGCGTGTCGTTCTCCAGCTTCTGGATGCGATTCCGAAGCCTCGCGTTCTCTTCAATCGTATTGGTTGATGCTGTGGTTGCGGCTGTGGCTGCCCAATACTTAGCGAGAACAAGAAGGATTCCTTGGGAGGTTTCGGTCGCCAGGTGCTGCAGCTCACGTTTCAATGCACCCGGCAGGTGGGCAGCCAGGGCTGGGCTCGGGGTGCGCCGCCGAGGCATGCCGGCAATGATGGCCTTGATCCGATTGACGTTTCCTCCTCCCAATCGGACCCGGACCCGCATAGGATTGATTTTTTCGCCCTCTGCAATCAATGCTTGCGCGGCCGCCACAATTTCGGAATCGGTATATTTCTGCGGACGGGACATAGGTTGCCTGATTTGGAGTTTGTTTTATTTGTGTTAACTTATTTTACATCTGGTTCCGTCTTGATGAAAGATCAGAATGAGCTTTCTTGATGTCATTCCTCACACGTTGTTTCGCCTGCTGTCGTCGCCGGCGCATGTCCGCAACGTCGCGGTCCTGGAAGCCATCTTTGAGCAGTTCTTCGATGATTTTGCTTTCGCACCGAAGAAATCCGAAGTGCTGCAGGTCATTCGGCAGGTGCTTGAGAATCCGGATTTCCGGAGCGTCTCCGACGACGAGACAAGCCCAACTCCGGAAACCGCCGATCACGTTATCTATGGGCGATTGCGTGACGATGGCTGGATTATGGAAGTGGCGAACCGAAAGGCCGCCGAGGTCTACATGCCCCGCGAGGCCCACGCTCTGCTTTCCTCACTGATCACGCTCAAGGAGGAGCTGAGGGTCGATATCTCGGCCGAGGCCAGCCTGATCGACAGCGGTATCATCGCGGCCTACCAGGACCCCGTCGGCAAGGTCATGAACATCGCGAGCGCGCGCCGCCAAGCGGTGCAGCTGCGGCGTTCGATCGACGGTGTCTTGACCTCCCTCCACCGGATCGAAGAAGACCTGATGCGGTCCGAAGGGCTTGCCGACCTGTTGGCCAGATTCATGGAGCGTTTTGTCGAGAAGATACTGCTGGAGAACTACCGCGCGCTCAAGGCATCTGCGTACAACCCGATGCGCTTCCAGCGCAGCATCCAGACAAATACCGACCGATTCATCAATGACGATGGCCAGGTGGCGCGTGCCGCCGTTGCGCTTGCGGATCAGGGATTGGTCGCCGATATTGCCACGGCCGAGTCCCAGATCATCCAGGATCTCATGCGCATCCGCGCTGTGTTTGCTGGTCTCGGGGAAAAGCTCGACGTCATCGACCGCTTTTCGCATCGGCTCGAGCGCCGGATTGCGACGACCGTGCGATACCAGGAGACGGCTCGAAACGTCCGCGAGGAGCGGCTGCGGGATGCGATCCGCCTCGCGTTCACCCATTGGAGCGCTGGCAACACCGAATGTGTCACGCCGCTTGTCGAAATCCCGGTTCCTTACTCGACAGCGACTTTGGCTCTCGCCAAGAAGGCGCGCGAGCCGGTTGAACCGCAGACGCGGGAGCCCAAGATGGTTGATCCGGCCGACGTCAAGCGCGAGCAGATGATTGACGCGTATGTCGCCGCCATGGACGTCACTCCACGTGTGGTCGCCGACCGAATGCGGATGCTGGTGCCGGATGACGGCGGCTTCTTCGATCTCGACCAGTTCGAGCCCGAATCTGCGCGCGATATCGCGATCCTTTACGAGGCGCGGGCCGGCGCACTCGCCTCAAACCCCGAATTCGAAGTGCGAGCGAGCACGTCTCGGACTGTGAACCGGTTTATTTCTGGACCCGGCGTGCTCGTGCGCCGCAGACTGGGCAAAGCATGACCTACTT